>DAIQBE010000175.1:0-6346 GCA_036781325.1 Leadbetterella sp.
AATTTCCAAAGAAAATCCCGCCGATTTTAACCAAGCATTGATGGAATTAGGAGCTATGGTTTGTATTCCAAAACAACCAAAATGTAGCATATGCCCATTACATGACCTCTGTTTGGCAAGAAAAAATAATAGCTATGGAAGTATTCCTTTAAAAGTAAAAAAAACCAAGGTTATTAATCGTTACATTAATTATATTGTTTTTATTAAAGGCAATAAAATATGGATGAAAAAAAGAAAAGAACAAGAAATATGGGCTAAAATGTATGACTTTTTTGAGATTGAAACTGAAACAAATAAATTTGATTTACTTGAATATTTGGACACTTATTTTCCTTTAAAAGAACTTAAAAATCCTCAACTCTTGGGTAGCTTTTCAACTCTGCATATTTTAAGTCATCAAAGGCTGTTCATCAGTTTTCATAAGATTTTAATTTCTAATGAAAATATAGAATTTACTGACGGTGAATTTAAAGATTGGGAAGAAATAGAAAAACTCCCTAAACCAATCGTGATAGAGAATTACTTAAAAAAATATATTGATTTTAGATTTTTTCGATTGTTAAAATCTTGAATTCGGTTCTTCTATTTCTTTGATGTTCGGCTTCGGTACATTGAACTCCATCACTGCAAGCATTTAATGGCTCCGATTCGCCTTTACCAATGGCTTTAACTCTTGCTTTGCTTATTCCATTTTTAGTTATATACTTAAAAACTTCATTAGCTCTTTGCTGAGACAGCTGTTGATTAATTATTGCGTTTCCTCGTGTGTCTGTATGAGAAGAAACTTCAATAATCATATTTGGATACTTCCTTAAGGTATTTACTAATTTGTCTAAGTCTTTTTTAGCGTTTTCTCTTATTTTAAAAGATTCAGATTCATAATAAATATTTTCTAATTTAATAATATCTCCGACTTTATAAAGCTTAGTATCAAACAAATTTAATGAAAAAGTAGGCTTTATTTTTTTTCCAAAAAAAGTTCGTTTTATCGCTTTCTCAATTATTTCAGAACTAATTCCAAAATTATCCTTTGCTGCAATTAATTCATAATCACACTCCAAATTTCGTCTAAATTCGTAGCTTCCATCTTTTTTAGTGTAGGTTTCTTGAATTTCTCCAGTGCATTTATTTACAAATTTTACCTTAACAGCAGAAATTGGATCCCCATTTTCACCTCCAGAAATAACTCCTCTGAAAATATTAGAATTTGCACTATTCGTTCTTCTTTGAATAAGGGTCTTATTCTTTTTATCCTCTCTTTTACTCAACTCTTCTTTAGGTGATTCAATAATTTTAACCTCTTTCTTTAAATAAATATTAAAAGAAGATGGTTCGAAATCCGAGGCTTCTTGGTTTGAAAATTTTCTGGTTTGGGAAATATAACCCTCTTTGGAAAAAATAAAGTTAAATTCATTGTCCGCTTCTAAACAAAGTTTAATGCTACCTGAATTGTTAGTTATGGCATTTTCCATTCCGTTTTTTGATTCAAAAACTTGATACTCAAATTTTAATTTATCTATAGGAAGTTTTGTTTCCTCGTCATAGACGGTTACAATTAAATCCCTGCAGCCATATAAAGTTCCAATTCTTGAAAACTTCCAAATATCATCATCAGCACCGCCCCTTTTCCTATTACTACTAAAATAACCGACATTTCGATTAGGATCAGTAATTATTCCAAAATCGTCGCTATTTGAATTTAATGGTGCACCAACATTTCTTACAACACCTATAGGTTTTCCTGAACTTAATTCGGTTTTTACATAAAATATATCTAAATCGCCTAATCCTGGATGACTATCACTAGAAAAATATAGGCCTCCCTTTTCATCTATAAAAGGGAACATTTCATTCCCTATTGTATTAACTTTCCCCCCTAAATTAATCGGTTTACCCCACTGTCCATTAGTATATTTTGACATATACAAATCTGTTCCTCCATAACCCCCAGCCATATCGGAAACGAAATACATAATTTGATCTTTGAAATCAATAGTTGGATGCCCACAAGAAAAATCATCCGAATTAAAAGGTAGTTCTGAAATATTAGTCCAATCGTTTCCTTTTTTATCTGCAGAATAAAGCTTAAGTCTAATTATTCCTTCCTTTTTTTGTCCAAAAATACCACCTCCACCATTTCCATTTCTGGTGAAAACAATTTTTGATCCATCATGAAAAAAAGTGCTAGGCCCTTCATGATACTTACCATTAATATTTTTATTGAATTTTTTAACATCCACTAAAGGTACTTCCTCATAGTTTTTACTTCCATTAATAAAATCGCTTCCCTGATGTCCAATTGTATTTGCATCATTTGATGTCGGCGGTGTATAAAAATCTGACCCTAATTTGTCTTTTGAATTCTTTGGTTTTGCAGTTTCGTTACTTTGGCTACCAGAACCAACAGAGGCATTGTTTTCTTCTTTGCCTAATAATTTTAAATCTTCTAAATAGTATAAATCAAGAAAAGAAGTATTATCCCATTTAAAAACTCTTTTTATAGAGTTATTGTTATTGCGCCTGGAAACAAAAACCAAGCCATCTTTATAAAAAGTAGGGCTAAAGTCTGGGTTCGCAGAGTTAATACCCACGTATTCTAATTTATAACTTGAGGCATTTCTTGTCAGAGGTTCTAAATTACTATATAGTTTACTGAATTCTATGCCTCTTTTATCTTGCGTTTGAAGTTCGGTATATTTTGTCCAAATCTTTGCGGACTCTTGATGTTTTCCATTACTACTTAAAACTTGAGCATATCTTTGATAAGCTTTTAACTCGTCACCTTTTAAAAATGGGCTGTTGATTAAAACTTCAGCATAGTTTTTCTCAGCATTTTTATAATCTTTTACAAAAAAATATGCTTCTGCTAAGGACAATTTAACTTTTTGTAATTCTGCCGAGGAAATGCCTTTAGACTTTTTTAGAACTCCTTCATAAATTTCAATAGCATCTGCAAAGGAATAATTTTTAGAATTGTCCTCCGCTTTTTGTATTTGTTTTGAAACATTCTGAGCAGAAGATTTCAAAAAAACAAAAAAGAATGTAAATACTATTAAAATTTTTATATCCATATATGGAATTATGGTACAATGTTTAAAGTAATAATTGAACAATAATCATGCCTTTTGCCTTTAAACGAAAAATGTCGCCAATTATTAAAAGGCGACATTTTGACTTTTTCTTGACAAATTAACGAACTACTGTAATAAATCCAGCTTTTACTTTAGACTCACCTGTTGCTTTTAAAGAGTAGAAATAAGTACCTGATGGCACACCTTCAGGCCCGAATCTTAAACCTGTATTTGAAATAGCATCCCAAAGAATTTTTTGATCTGCTGGTTTACTATCTCCTTTATATTTCCAAACTAGATGACCCCATCTGTTGTAAATCTCAAATGTTTCAATTTCTACACCTAAAGTCTGTACTTCAAGATTATCTGTTATACCGTCACCATTTGGAGAGAATCCATCACCAACAATTACTTTATCTACTAAATTCTCTTCTGTAATTATTTCCTTCGGAATAATAAATACGGTAGGACTACTTGAGGCAGGTATAATTTCAGTGCCAGTATTAGAAATATCAGTTACATTTTGACCATCTATTCCTATTCCAGAGGCTATTGTATTGTTAAAATAAGGTCCAAAGTTTTTATTAAACTTCAATCTTACCGTAAACACAACTGTATCTGTTTGATTAGGATTTAATTTGGTGGTTGAATCTGCAAGCAGAACTCTATTATCAGTTTTACCATTAAACAAAGGATTAACTTTAAGTTTGCTTGTTGCTGAAACCACAGGAACTCCTACTATTTCATACTGAACTGAATCTGGGAATACATATTTCAGACTATCCGTAAGGCCAACATTCTTCAATACTGAGAATCCAACATTCTTAATCAAAGCTCTAAACTTAACTTGATATGTAGTAAGATCAACAAAAGATGAGTCATAGATACTTAATGCCGTAGCAATAGCAACTTTATTAGAATCTACACCAAATTGTACAGGGGTCGGTTCTTCGTTATTAGTCGGATTGCCATCACCATCTGGGTCTGGATTAAGTCCATTTGTAGAGCGGTCTTTTATTAATCCGTTTGTTCCGGCTGTTACCTCTGCTGAGTTAAAGAATCTTTTAGTACTAGAAGCTGAGATATCGACTTTAACCTTGAAACTTACAGATAATTTCTTCCCGATTCCAATAGAACTTAAAGAATCGACTAATAATTTAGTATTGGCTCCTCTTCCAGTAAAGTTAGAATTCACTACTAAACCACTATCGGCCTTAACAGTAATCTTGTCATCAAGAATAACAACCCCGTTACCAAAAGTTTGGTCTAAATTATCTGTTAATTGAACTTTTGACAATCTTGTTGAACCCATATTCGAAATAAACAATGTAAACGGCACTTCATATCGATTCTCAGATATCTTGACTATTTCACCAGCAATTTTACTTAAGCCTAACAAATCAGACTTGGTCAAATCATTGATGGTATATAGGCTTATATTGTTTGATAAAACATTGTCAATTTGATCTACTTTAAACAGTTCAACTTTATTTACAATTTTTCCAGACCCTGTTACTTTAGCCTTGTAAGTAAATACCACACTATCATTTTTAGCTAGCGAAGGGATATTAACAATAACATTACCGTTCTCATTCTTAGCATTTTTACTTACCGAATCAAGTGTTAATCCTGCTGGCATAATGTCTCTAATCACTAAATTAGTAGCTGTAGTAACTTGCTTATTTCGAACAACAACCTTATAGGTAACAAATTGATTTACAGGAACAAAAATACTATTTGCTGTTTTGTTTAATGCAATATCAACAAATTTAGTAGTATCGGGCTTAATTCCATTATTACCACAAGTTTCGATTTTCACTTTAACCAATGCTGGGCTACTATAACACCCTACTTTACTCCTTTCAAATAGGTAGTAATTACCTGCACCTACCATACCGGGGGTCGTAATTAAAGCAGAGTTGATAGAATTACCAATATGGAATTCAAAAGTACCGCCACTTGAGCTTGGGGCTCCTAAAATTGCATTATTTAAATCAACCGTTTCAAAAGGACAAATATTCTTAACTTCAGCTATGGCAGTTGGAGTTGCAATAGTTCCTCCTACTGTAATTGAAATAGTGTTGGACACCGGACTTTCACATTTTCCAGATTTAGACTTACAAATTGCAGTATATTTATAAACTCCAGCTGTTGTAGGAGTTACTGTTAAAACAGTTCCTTTCTGTCCATTAGACCAAATCACATCGCCAGAACAACCTTGTGCTGTAATAACTGCAGCCTCTCCTAAACAAATAGTACTAGTTTTACAGGTAATAAATGGTTTGTTTGGAGCTCCTACGATTATACAAAGCGTATCCGACTTCTCACTTAAACAAGTTCCAATTGCACATATAGCCGTATATTTAGAAGTCTCGATAGGTGTAACAACTATAGAGTTACCTTTCATTCCATTTGACCATCTTATTTCTCCTGCACATTCATAAGCATTTAATGTAACTGATTCTCCTACACAAATTAAATCAGTTGCACATGCAACAATAGGTTTGTTTGCTTTTTCAACTATAATATTCAGTTTATTTGAACTAAGACTCACACAAGTATCTTTTTTACAAATTGCTGTGTATGATGTTGAAAATAAAGGTTTTACAACAATTGACAAACCAGTTTTTCCATTCGACCAAATTACAACACTACCAACAGAACAATTAGTGGCTGTCAAGGTAATATCTGTAGGCTCACAAACCTCAGTTTTAGAAGCTGTAATTGTAGGAGCTGGTAAAATACATGTTGGAGTACATCCGGTTGTTTTCAACTCAATTGTAATTGGGTTTGAATTTATACTTTCCCCACAAGCATTTTTACACTTAGCAGTGTAGGTGCCAGCAGTTTTGACAACTAATTTCAAACCTGTAGAATTATTACTCCAGGTTACTACTCCTGAACAAGAAGTCGCATTTAATATAGCAGAATCGCCTAGACATATTAAGGTTACATTGGTATTTATTATAGGCGCCGAAGGTACTCCTCCAGTTGTAATGGCTATCAAATTTGAAGTTAACGAAGTACCACAATTGTTTGTGCAAGTCGCTGAATATGAGCCAGCAGTCTTCACAAAAATACTGTTACCTTCTTTACCATTACTCCACTTAATCGTTCCTGAGCAAGCATCTCCAGTTAATTTAACCGAATCAATTCCGCAAATACTTGTTTTGTTTGCAACAATTGTCGGCGGATTTGGATTTCCACCTATTGTTATAACAACCTGATTTGAAGTTAAAGAAGCACCGCAATTGTTGGTACAAGTGGCGGTATAA
>DAIQBE010000176.1:0-6330 GCA_036781325.1 Leadbetterella sp.
CTTGGGTTATTTATATTATGGGTCAAAAAACGAAAACTCTGAGTTACAAAAAGTGCTTAGTGGAAAATTAGATGAGCTGTCAACCACAAGAATTAAACTTGACTCCATCTCTAAAAATCTGGACGAAAAAATTGCAGAAGTTACCGCATTAGGTGGTAGTGTAGTAGAATTAGAAAAAATAAAAACACAGTTAGAACGTGATAAAAAGAATCTAAAGTCTGACCTTTCAAGCGCAGGTTTTTCTGCTAAAAAATATGAAGGCAAAATTGCTGAATATGAAAAATTCCTTTCCGAAAAGGACGTAGAATTGCAAACATTAAGAAGCGAAAACAAGGAACTTGCTCAGCAATATCAGGCTGTTCAAGAAGAAAAACAAAAAGTAGTTTCTCAAAATAGCAGTTTGGTTTTTAGCAAAGATTCATTAACGCAAAAGGTAAGTGAGGTAAGTTCTGCAAATGATGATTTACGTAAAAAGGTTACGGTAGGAGCTGCACTGAAAGCTGTAAATGTACAAGTTGCTGCTCTTAGTTCAAGAGGCAAAGAAAGGACAGGAGAATTAAAAAATAAAAAAATTGACCAATTAAAGGTTTCTTTCATTCTTCCTTCAAATCCACTAACCGATACCAATAATAAGGAAGTATTTTTAAGAGTTACTGATCCGCAAGGTGGAGTATTAAACGATATGAGTAAAGGAGGAGTACTTAATTATGCCAATCAAGAAATAGGATATAGCTTAAAACAAAGCATACCTTTTACTAATAATGATCAGAGAGTAGAAATGTTCTATAAAAAAGAAATTGCGTTTAAATCTGGAGAATACAAAATAGAATTGTACTCAGAGGGCTTCAAAATTGGTACTGGAGTTTTCTCAGTAAAATAAAAAAATATTAAAAATCATAATGGTTTATAGGGTTAAAGTCAGATTCCTGTATTGGATTTTCCATACAGGAATTTTTTTTTTAAAATTTAGGTTTGCTTAATTATATCCAAGAAGACACGGAAACCCTATTGTAGGATTTTCATGTTTTTTTATCAATTCCATAAACTAATAAAAGCTGGCTTTAAAATCAATTTTTTTAAAAAAATGATTTCAACAACCAGCTTAAACAAAAATGAAGAATATTTGCAAGGGATAGAAAAAACTATCACAAATTAAAAACCATAACAAACTTTAAAGCAATTTTTTCTTCCGTCTTTAAACCCATTAACCCAGGAGGTTCTATATTAAAATCAGTCATGTTAACTGCAAAATCCCCTGTTATTTTTAAATTGGTTTTAGAAATAGCCTGTTGAACTTTCAACTCCAATGGTTTGGTTACACCATGAAAACTAAGATTTCCTTTTACAAGTAAATCACTTCCACTTTCTTGAATGCTTGAAGCTGAAAAAGTAACATTTGGAAACTTAAGAGCTTCTAAAACTTCTATGGCATGAGAGTCTCTGTTTGAATTGCCACTATCAAATGATTTAATAGGAATAATAACGGCTACGGCTTCAATTTTTTGAGATTTATCATTGAATACAATAATGGATTTAGATTCTTTTGAAACTGCCTCCCAAGCATGCAAAGGGTGTTTCATAGCGTATTCTACTTTTGAAGATTTTTTATCGGCCTCAATTTTTCTTTTTTCTTGAGAAAAACTTTTTAAAGCAACAAACATTATCAACAATCCAATTCTTAAATTTTTCATGGTTTTACTATTAATATTTAATTAAAATTCCATTTTTATGGAGGCTATAGCTAAAGCATATGCTCCGAAAGTTCCAAATGCTACTGCTCTATGTAAAGGCTTATTTACCGAATAGTTATTTTCTATTCTATTTGCAAGCACGTTAGTAGTTATCATACCGGTTAAGTGAACGTAAGAAAGGATTTTATGAAGCTTAATATTGTCAAATTTCTTACGATTAATAAAAGGTGGTGGGGCTGTAAAACTCATTAATGCAGTTGTGGCATATCCAATATTTATTCCTGTGGCCATCCCTTCATGTAATTCCTTTATTTTACCGCCTTCTTTATATAGTCTAGATCCAATAAAACCTTGGGCAATCATTGCTCCTGCAGTAGCCAAACCTATTCCTTGATGTAAGCGAAACATGGTACGTCTAATTTTTAATTCTTTTTCTCTAGTCTCACTAGTTAAAACTCTCGGAGCAATACCCACTTTCCGATACAAGCCATTTTGGCCCCAAAGCATTCTTTGAGTTATCAACATTCTATCAGGTAAAAGGCTCTCAGACTTAACTTTTTCTGTACTAGTCAAATCCATTAATAGACTGTCTGCAGCTGAAATTTGTGCGTTGGCAAGAAAGCTCACCAACATGAGGAAATAAATAAGTGTAGAGCGAAGCATAGTTTAATAAGTTATTTAGGGTATAAGAAATTTGTACAAAATATGTTTTAGCTTACTTTTAAAATTTTTGTTGCAGCATCAAAAGAGGCTTTGTAGGCAACTAAACTTTTAACAGCTGGGCCTTTTTTTACAGATCCGTCTATTGTAAATTGTGAATCATGGTTTGAGCATCTAATATCGCCTTCTTTACTTCTAAAATCTACGGTTGTACCCTCGTGGGTGCATGCTTTTGAAAGTGCAATATAGGTACCGTTGGCATTGGCTACCAAAACATCTCCTACAATTACAAATTCTCCCATGGTTAAAAGCTTACTAAAATCCTTATTTGAAAAATCTAAACTAAAATTTATAGTAGCACCAGTTGTGGTTCCAGTTACTCCAGTATTTGCTGGTGGGGTGGTAGTTACGGGTGGAGTAGTAACAGGAGGTGTAGTGACTACTGGTTTTACTGCTGTTTCTTCTGTTTTTTCGCAAGCCGATATGGCTCCAATACAATAAAAGGCCATTAATGCCTTTGCTGACATTCCCAAACCTTTAATAAACTCTCCTCGATTAATAATGTTATTATCCATATATATTCTTTTAAATTTTAACTATTACGGAAGAAATTAAAATTAAGTTGTATTAATTTTTAGAAAAAGGCACATTAAGATTTACAAACATACCTGTGGAGAATAGTTTAACTTTACCAAAACCAACATTTTTTATAGGCATTTTAACGAATGGCTCAAACTGGATATTTAATTTCTTATAAATTCGTCGTTGGTAACCTAATGCAAAATTTACAACGCCCCAGCCATACATACCTGTATTTCCTTCCCACTTTCTCCATTTAATTTTTGGATCTTCATTATTCTCATAATTATAATCATATTTTTCGTTCAACATTTTGTAGCTCGTAACTCCCAAAGAAGAATAAAAACTATTTCTATTTTTTGAAAACAGTTGATAACTTAAAACTATTGGAATATCAATCATTCTACAAGCCGCAGAAATTCCTGTTAATGGAGAAGAAGGAACTCCCCATTTTATGGGCCAAGCATAATCTTCTGGCTTAGCCTCATAATATTTCATAGACCTCATAATTCCAGCTCTAACCTGAAGTTTCTTTGTGAAATTATACGCTAATAAAAATTGAAAATTGTTACCCATGCTTCCCAAATTCGAATTTGTAACCATACTATAATCAGGCGAGAATCCAAGATTAAAAGAAAGGTTTTTAATGAAGGATTTGTTTTTCTTTATTGAGGCAGGTAAATTTTGAATTAAAGCTGAATTTTGATCCGTAACTATAATTTTAGAATCATATTTCGCTACTATAACTGTATCAAATTCAGATGAATTAAAAGCTTTATCTTGTTTATTGGTATTAGTCGTTATTCCTGATTGAATGAGTTCTACTACTTCTTTATTTTGTTCCTTTTTTTCTATGGGCAATTCTCCTTTTGAATTAACAACAGCCACTTTTCCACTATTTTCCTCAATATTTTTTTCAATCTTTAGAGTAACAGCTTTTTCATTTTCCTGATAGCTTACCCCCTTCTGCTTACTTAATAACTCATTTTTAGTGATTTTTTCTAAAGTAGAAATTCTTCTATTTTCTACAATTTTATTCGTAATAAAATTTTCTTGTTTATTTATCGCAGAATCTTCATTGCCAATTTGGTCTTTTCCTTTTGAATTTGATTTTTCTCTGATTTTTGAAATTTCTAAATTTTGGTTTTCTGTATTCTGATAATTTTTAGTATATTTTTTACTCGAATCTTCTTTTAACTTTGTCTTTTCTGAGACTAAATTACTTTCTTTTTGTATAATAAAAGTAGAAAAAATAGCTACTCCAGAAATAATTAAAACAGCAGCTGCCCATCTCCAAAAGATAAAAATACGTCTTTTCTTATCTTTTGCATCTAATTTTTCTTCCATTTTTGACCACGCCTCAGGCCAAACAAGAGGATTAATCCGCTTGGCACTTTGACGAAACAAATCATCAAATTCTTTGTCTGATAGGTTATTATTATTGTTCATAAAAACCTAATTTTATCTAAATCTCTTTTCTCAATCATTTTTCGCAACATTTCTCTTGCACGAGATACATTTGACTTTGATGTGCCAGCAGATATCTCCATTAATTTGCTTATTTGGTCATGCGTATAACCTTCAATAATATATAAATTAAAATTTAATTGATAGGAATAAGGAAGTCTCTTCACTAGATTTAATAAATCTTCATAATTCAACTTTTCTTCAGCAGTTTCTTCATCGCTATTTACATTTTGTAACTCCTCAATCTCTTGATGAAAATAATGTTTTTGTTGACTCCTATAATTGTCTATGGCAGTATTAATAATTATTCTCTTAATCCAAACTAAAAATGGTTTGCTAAAATCAAAACTTTCTAGTTTATTGAATATTTTAAGAAAACTATCATTTAAAACTTCCAATGCCTCATCTTTACTTTTGGCATATCGCAAACAGACACCCATGCCGAAACCAAAAAACTGCTTGTATAGCAATTCTTGACTTTTTCGGTCAGATTTTAGACATCCTTCCAAAATAGCCCTTAATTCTTCAGAATTTGGTGTCGACTCTTTCAATAATTTAAAATATACGTTTGTATATTATGTTAGGTTGCAAAAAAATAAAAATAAGTGAGTATTAGAAAATTTTCTATTTGAAAAATTTTAAATTTAAAAATCACATTTATACTACAGCTTCTTTAATAATATGCAATGATAAGTTAAAAATTGACTCAAATAATAGGCCAATACTATCTAGATTTCGATTTAAAACTAAAAATCAAAAAAATCTCTTAAGTTTTAAAGCTGAAATAGCTAGTTCATTATTAGTCCAATTTTCTGAAATTACCATTGCCGCCCCTAATGAAGAAGCTTGAGCTACCTCTGAAGCATAGACCTCTACATTAAAGAATGCTTCTGCCAACAAACTCATAAAAATTTCATTTTTTGAAAATCCTCCATCTACAAATATTTTTTTTGGCAAAACAATGCCTATTGTGAGTTTAGTTGAGGCTATTTGTTGTGCTACTAAATCCATAACAAATTGATGATAAGCTTCATCAAAACTTCTAAATGCATTTAAATTGCGCTCCACAAATGGGCAGTCTTTTAAATTTCCTAGTTCTGTTTGCTCTGGAAGCACTTGTTTATGATTTCTCCTTAACCATTGAACGGTTTTATAATTAAAGGTGATACTTTTATAATATTCTTCCGACATTCCAAAATATTCAGATAAATGTTTTACTTGACGCCCATGTTCATTTCCTGAAAACAATCGAGAAGCACGCACTGACTTTCCTTCAAAGCTAATGAAATTTAGACAATCAGATTTTAAAGCTTGGTCGGTCAATGGCATTTCATTAAATGGATTAATACTGATACACCAAGTGCCTGTAGAGATAAGGACAAAGGGTTCGCTATTTGTTTTTAAATATGGAACTAAAGCTGCAGAACTATCATGAATACCTGGGCCAATACAAAGACCATTTAAATTTATGCATTCTTTTGCATTGACAGGTGGCAACAATGCTGCATGAATATGTTCTTTTTCTAACCATTCATGATATTTCCAATTTTCAAAATCCCAAATGCCTGTATGACAACCAATGCTGGTAAACTCAGCCTTGGGTAAATTAGAAAAAATGAAACTCAAATATTGAGGGAAATGTAAAGCATATTTAGTGATTTTGAATAAATCAGTTTTGTTATTTTTTAGCCAATACAATTGCATTCCTGAATTTAACATTCCTAAATCTGGTGAAGCTACAGTTTTAAAAAATGTATGATCAGCATTATATTTTGCCCAAAACTCTTCTTTTAATTTAGTTGGAAAATTTTTGAGGTAATTATAAATAGGCCCTACTGTATTACCATTTTGATCTAAGTAAACTAAAGAGGCTCCATAACCCGAAAAATTGAGGGCTTTTATTACAAAAGAAGGTATGCTTTTTAAAACTTCA
>DAIQBE010000177.1:0-6323 GCA_036781325.1 Leadbetterella sp.
AAAAGAACCAATCAAAAACATTATTAGCATAGGTTTCCCGGCACTTTTTAAACTTTTTAAATTTATATTTAATAGCATCAAGAAGATTGAAACCGGAGCAACCAATGAAAAAATGTGCTCATATACAGGAGTAGCAGGAGAGGATGCTGGAATAAAACCAAAGTTAGCCACTATGGCTGTGATTATAATTACCAATAAGCCAGTTCCAAAATGATTGAAAAACTTTTTTCTATTTAACCACTCGGCTAATGCTATATTAAAAAAAAGAATGATCAGAATGGAAATAGGGCTTGTAGTCATAAAGAATATAGTGTTTGTTTTTGAATACTTTAGGTAAACTAAAGTTATTCGCACAATTTAACACTATTTATTTTAAGGGATTTATTAAAGCTACGTATTTTTTAAATTACCTCAAATTTATAACTCAAGAGCTAGTTTAGTTTAGGCTTTAAAAATTTTCCTTTGATATTTGAAAGGCAATAGATGTGGAAAAAAATACTTAAAATTGCTTTGGTAATTTCCTAAGTAACCTCACTATTTTCATTGTTGAATTGTTGGGGTACCTCCAAAAAACCCTTATTTTACTGTTAAATTAATTTGAAAAGTGTACTTTTACCAATATTAATTATCATTCCCAATTTAAATACTTTCTCCAATTATGTTCCTCTTTGAAACCCAGCACCTCACGTATTTTTCTATTTGAAAATAAGGCCTCATGCTCACCTAATTCATGAGAAATGGGTACATTTGGAAAGAACTTCTCCGCCAATTCTTTACTTGGAATTATGGCTCCGTTGTCGTTGTTACCAGCATTGAACACCTGATATCCTAGTCCGTTTTTTAGCAAACAAAGATTCACAATCTGCCCAAGATCACGCGCATCTATATAACAGAAAGCATTTCTTCGACGCACTTCAGGGTTTTTAAAATAATGAGGAAATAGTTCTGAGTATTCGTGGGGTTCTATAACATTACCTATGCGCAAAGCATAAATATCATAGCCCGACCGACGTTGAAAGCTTCGAGCTGTGTTTTCGTTTACCACCTTCGATAAGCCATAGCTGTCCATGGGGTCTACATCGTAATCTTCGGCTAATGGAAGTACTTTTGGGTCAGTTTCTCCATCTGAAAAACAGATACCGTAGGTGGTCTCAGAAGAGGCAATTACAATTTTTTTAATTCCCAATTTAACTGCCGCTTCAATTACATTATAGGTTCCTATCGTATTAACCCGAAAAGTTTCATTATCTGGCTTAATTAAGATTCTTGGCACGGCAGCAAAATGAACCACAGCATCAAATTTTGGCATTCCTATCCCCAGTTCTAATTCACTTAAGTTGATATATGAACTCATGGCATTAAACATCTGGCCAGAATCCGTAATATCTGCACTTAGATTATCAAGCCCAGGCATATTTAATGGCTTCAAGTCCACGTTCAATACTTTATGTCCTTGATCTAGAAGGTACTGAATTACATGTTTTCCAGCTTTCCCTGAGCCTCCAGTGAATAATATTCGCATTTTATTAAATTTTCATTCTATTTAAGAATAACAGTATTGTTTATTTAACATGTAATAATATAAATATTAAATTTGAATCTATTAATAGTATACAGATTTTTTTAACACTTACAAAAAACTACTCAATAATTCAATGCGGGGCTTAGCCACCTTTCGGCTTCTTCTATACTTACCCCTCTTTTTTGTACATAATCTTCTATTTGATCTTTGGCAATTTTTCCCAAACCAAAATACTTAGATTGCGGATGGGAATAATAAAAACCACTAACAGCAGAACCGGGGTACATAGCTAGGCTTTCGGTTAATTCTACTCCAATGTTTTTTTCTACGTCTAGCAATCTGAATAATTCTTGTTTGAGCGTATGGTCTGGGCAAGCTGGATAGCCAGGAGCAGGACGAATACCTTGATATTTTTCTTTAATTATCTCTTCGTTGCTTAGCTCCTCTGTTTGATCATAAGCCCAAAGCGTTTTACGAACTTTTTTATGCATCAGTTCGGTTAATGCCTCTGCATAGCGATCCGCCAGCACTTTCACCATAATAGAATTATAATCGTCATGATCAGCCTCAAATACTTTTGCTTTTTCGTCTGCACCAAAAATACCAACTGCAAAACCTCCAAAGTAATCATTTTTACCCGTTTCAACTGGCGCAATAAAATCAGCGATAGATAGATTCGGCAATCCAGATCCTTTTTGGCCTTGCTGCCTTAAATGCTGAAATTTTGCAATAATTTTTTCTCTATTCTCTGTATATATTTTATGGTCATGCGTTAATGTCGAGCAGCTACTAGTATGGCCTTCGTCTAATATATCAAAGTCATAAACCAATTGAGTATCTGAATTTTCCGTATTACTAGGCCAAAAACCTACCACCGCTCTGGCGTCAAACCATTTTTCTTTAATTATTTGTTTTAAAAGGATTTGTGCATCATCAAACAATTTTTGAGCTTCTACGCCCACGACTTCATCCGATAAAATTTTAGGATAATGCCCATGTAAATCCCACGATTGGAAGAAGGGTGTCCAGTCTATGAAATCGGCAATTTCTTTTAAGTCATAATTTGTATAGGCTTTTGTACCCAAAAACGTAGGTTTCTTTAACTCACTGTTTTCCCAGTCAATTTTAAGCCTATTTGCTCTGGCTTCGCTAATTCTAATATAACTTTTAGCGGATTGTCGGCTTTGGTATTCTTCTCTAAATCTTTCATAATCAGACTTTAATTCAGTTATAAAATTTTGACTTAGATCTTTGCTCAATAAATTACTTACTACAGGTACCGATTTAGAAGCATCCAAAACATACACCACAGGTCCTGAATAAAAAGGATCTATTTTTACTGCAGTATGTACTCTTGAAGTGGTAGCTCCTCCAATCAATAATGGAATTTTCATTCCTCTTTTTTCCATGGCTTTGGCCATATAAACCATTTCGTCTAAGGAGGGGGTAATTAAACCACTCAAACCAATCACATCCACTTGATGCTCTATAGCCGCATCCAGTATCTTTTCAGCGGGTACCATTACCCCTAAATCAATAATTTCAAAATTATTACAAGCCAATACCACTCCCACAATGTTTTTACCTATATCATGAACATCTCCTTTAACAGTTGCCATTAACACTTTTCCGTTATTTTTGGCGGTATCTCCTGTTTTTAGTTTTTCAGCTTCTAGCGCAGGTAGTAAATAGGCTACGGCTTTTTTCATCACTCTTGCCGATTTAACAACTTGAGGAAGAAACATTTTTCCTGAACCAAACAAATCTCCAACTACATTCATTCCATCCATCAATGGACCTTCAATAATATGCAAGGGTAGGGGATATTTTTCTAAAGCTTCTTGCATATCTTCATCGATATGTTCAATAATGCCTTTCACTAATGCGTGTTCAATGCGTTTTTCTAAAACTTCGTTGCGCCATTCTTGTACTGCTTTTTCACTTTCTATGCTGGTGCCCTTCAAACCTTCAGCAATATCTAGTAATCTTTCGGTTGCGTCTTCTCTTCTATTCAGCAATACATCTTCCACTGCATCCAAGAGTTCTTTGGGTATGTCGTCATAGATTTCCAACATGGAAGGGTTCACTATTCCCATATCCATACCGGCTTGTCTTGCATGATATAAAAAGGCAGAATGTATGGCCTCGCGCACTTTGTCGTTTCCTCTAAATGAAAAAGAAACATTACTTACTCCGCCGCTCACATGCGCATGAGGAAGATTTTCTCTAACCCATTTTGTGCCTTCGAAAAACGAGATAGCATTAATTCTATGCTCTTCAATTCCCGTGGCCACAGGAAAAATATTCAAATCAAATATGATGTCTTGGGCAGGGAATTTAACCGTATTTACTAAAATATCGTAGGAGCGTTTAGCAATTTGGATTCTCCTTTCTGTGTTGTCTGCTTGTCCATTTTCATCAAAAGCCATTACAATAACTGCGGCTCCAAAGTTTTTAACGGTGGTAGCTTGTTTAATAAATTCTGCTTCCCCGGCTTTTAATGAAATAGAGTTCACAATTCCTTTTCCTTGCACACATTTTAGTCCGGCTTCTATAATTTCCCATTTTGAAGAGTCTATCATGATAGGAATTTTAGAGATTTCCGGTTCGGAGGCCACCAAATTCAAAAACGTGGTCATAGAGGCTATGCCATCCAACATCCCCTCATCCATATTAATGTCTATCACATTAGCTCCGCCTTCCACTTGTTCTTGTGCTACTGCAAGAGCTTCTTCAAACTTTTCGTTTTTTATTAACCTTAAAAACTTTTTAGAACCTGTAACATTTGTTCTTTCTCCGACATTTACAAATCCTAGTTCTTTGGTAAGTGTCAAGGGTTCTAAGCCACTTAGTCTTAACAAGGGAGAAATGGCCTCTGGTTTTCTTGGACTATATTTATCAGCAATTTCGGCAAATGCTCTGATATGGTCTGGAGTAGTTCCACAACAACCACCTAAAATATTTACATAGCCTTCTTCTAAAAACTCTTTTACTTGCTCGGCCATATAAGCGGGAGATTCGTCGTATTGCCCCATTTCATTGGGTAAACCCGCATTTGGGTAAACACTGATTAAGCAATCAGCCACACGAGAAAGCTCTGCTAAATAAGGTTTCATGGCTCTTGCACCTAAAGCACAATTTAATCCAATGGATAATAGCGATGCATGGGAAACAGAATTGTAAAATGCTTCTGAGGTTTGTCCAGTTAATGTTCTTCCCGACTGGTCTGTAATAGTCCCAGAAATCATTATGGGCATTTCAAATGCAGGATATTGAGATTTTAATTCCGAAATTACCTGATTAGCTGCGAAAATTGCGGCTTTACAATTTAATGTATCAGTAACAGTTTCAATTAACAACAAATCAACGCCACCTTCAATCAAGGCTCTTATTTGTTCTTCAAAAGCACCTACTAATTCGTCAAATGTTATGGCTCTAAATCCAGGATTATTAACATCAGGTGAAAGAGAGGCCATTTTAGTCGTCGGTCCAATAGATCCTGCTACAAAACGGGGTTTTGAGGGGTTTAAAAGCGTATATTCTTGGGCGGCTTTTTTTGCCAATCTTGCTCCTTCCAAGTTTATTTCATATACCAAATCTTCCATATGATAGTCGGCCATAGCCACCCAAGTTCCACTAAACGTATTGGATTCAATGATATCTGCTCCAGCCTCCAGATATTCTTTGTGAATGGCTAAAATTATATCAGGCTGGGTAAGAGAAAGTAAATCATTATTTCCTTTTATATCATGCGGGAAATCTTTGAATCTATCTCCACGATAATTTTCATCGGTAAGTTTGTATCTTTGAATCATGGTACCCATGGCACCATCCAATATTAAAATTCTATTGCTTAAAGCTTCTTTTAACGTAGTCATTGTAATTTTTACAGAATAGTTCTGCAAAAATAAATAAAAAAGATAAAAAAATAAGTGATTTGAGTAATAAATAGATAATTTATCTAAAATAATTCAATAAAATCAATACTTTATCTATATTTGTAGTCTAATTTTTTAATTTATGGTAAAACTGGACGATACAGATAGAGATATTTTAAGATTTTTGCAACAAGATGCTAAACTAACCACTAAAGAGTTAGCCAGTAGATTGAATTTGTCTCCTACACCCGTTTACGAGCGAATAAGGAGGCTTGAAAACGAAGGTGTAATTAAAAAATATGTAGCTTTGGTTGACCGCGAAAAAGTTGGAAGAGGCTTGATGGTTTTGTGCAATATACGTTTAAAAGAACACGCCAAAGAAGCAGGAGCCAAATTTGTAAATGCCATAATAGAAATGATTGAAGTAACAGAATGTCTGAATATTTCTGGCGACTATGATTTTTTAATCAAAGTGGTGGTCAAAGATATGCGTGAATATCAGTCATTTATAATGAACAAATTAGCTTCCTTAGATAACATAGGTTCAACACAAAGTATTTTTGTAATGGGCGAAATTAAAAATGACCCATCTTTTGAACCGGCATGATGCCAAGTCTAATTCAAATAAGACTTTAAATTTCTAATAAACAAATTAGCTTAAATGTACCTGATCTAATAGATTTAGCCTTTTTCTTCTTGAAACAACACACTCAATATTGTTAATTAACTTTACCGTGTTTCCCTCTAAATTTAAGAAATAATCTGTATTAATCATAAATCTACGATGCACACGAACCATGCTTTGAAAAGTTAAAAATCTTTCCTCTAACTTTTGAATGTTGGTAGATACTATAATTTTTTTTCCATTACTTAAATAAATGAAAGAATAACTAATATCTGCGCTTACTAATACGATGTCTGAT
>DAIQBE010000178.1:0-6288 GCA_036781325.1 Leadbetterella sp.
TCACAAAAAAACCCTCAGTCTTGAGGGTTTTAAAATTATTTAGCAAATTCTTGTTTTAGTGTTTCAACATCCACTTTCTTTATCATTGGCTTCAAACTTAGTTGCTTAATCGAAGCTATTTTGTTATTTGCTATCGCTCTATTTCTGCGACTTTTTCTTTTCAATTGAGTAACTCCCATTGCAATATATGATTTATTTTTTCTCTTAAAATCTATTTCCAAGTGCAAAGGTAAGAAAATTTATTTTTTTCTTATACAAATCTATTCAATTTCTAAAAAAATATTTATTTAAAAATATTTTGTTGCAAAATATTGTTCAATTCCTGTGTGTGCTACAGAAAAGTGGCTAAAATCTATTAATTTTGCGTTGAATTAAATTATATACGAAAAACTATAGCATGTCTAAACCAAGTTTAGCTAGAGGAACAAGAGATTTTGGTCCAGAAATAATGGTAAAAAGAAATTTTATTTTTGACCAAATAAAAATAGTATACCAAAAATTTGGTTTTTTGCCTATTGAAACTCCCGCAATTGAAAACTTATCGGTGTTAATGGGCAAATACGGAGAAGAGGGGGACCAATTGTTGTTTAAAATACTAAACTCAGGCGATTTTGCTAAGGACCTAAAAGAAAATGATTTAGAAATTGGGTCAAAAGAAATTTTAAAAAAAGTGGCTGAAAAAGGATTAAAGTATGACTTAACCGTGCCATTTGCAAGATTTGTGGTTATGAATAGGCATCTTCTAACTATGCCATTTAAGCGCTACCAAATACAACCCGTTTGGAGGGCAGACAAACCACAAAAAGGAAGATATAGAGAATTTTATCAATGTGATGCAGATGTAGTAGGGACAGAATCTCTAATTTGTGAAGCAGAAATAGTGGCAATGTTATACGAAGTTTTTGAGAATCTACATATAAAAAACTTCGTAATCAAAATAAATAATCGAAAAATTTTAACCGGAATAACAGAAACTATAGATGCTGCGGGGAAAGAATCTGATCTCTGTGTGGCTATTGATAAACTGGATAAAATTGGAAAAGAGAAAGTAGAAATTGAATTATTGGAAAAAGGGTTTACCCAAAAAAACATAGAAAATTTACAAACTCTTTTCAATTTGCCTCATGATCAAAAACAATTATTTGCAGCCTTAAAAAATTGGTTGGCAGGATCTGAAGAAGGTCTAAAAGGCGTTTATGAATTAGAAAGTGTGTGGAATCTTGTAGAAAATTTGGGAATTTCAATTTCAAAAATAGCGTTCGATCCTTCATTAGCTAGAGGACTAAGTTACTATACAGGAGCTATTTTTGAAGTAAAAGCATTAGATGTGAGTATAGGCAGTATTGCAGGAGGTGGAAGATACGATAATCTAACCGGAACCTTTGGAATGCCAGGGGTTTCAGGAGTTGGAATTTCTTTAGGAGTGGATAGAATTTTTGACGTTATGCAAGAGTTAAACCTATTTCCAGAACAACTGTCTGTAATAGGCACCAAAATACTGATTACTAACTTTGGAGAAAAAAGCCTTCCAATTTCACTTGAAGTTTTAAGTTTCCTTCGGAACAATGGAATAAAAGCAGAGATATATCCTGAAAATTCAAAAATGAAAAAACAATTTGAATATGCAGACAAAAAAAATATTCCCTTTGTTTTAGTAATCGGTGAGGAAGAAATTAAAATTCAAAAATTTAACTTGAAAAATATGCTTAGTGGCGAACAAACGCTATTAAGTAAAGAACAATTAATAGCTCAATTACATGTTTAAAAACCGAAAAGTTGTCATTTACCTATTAGTAATAGTGTCAACATTAGCTGCAACATTTTCATTTTATTTCTGGCAAGTTGCCACAAGCCCAAATCTAAATGTCGATGGCAAAAAGACTTTTGTTCTTTACATTCCAGAAAACTCTACTTATCAAACAGTAATGGATTCATTAAGAAAAAATAAAATCATAAATGATGAAGTTTCATTTGGTTTTATGACCAAAAGGATGTCATACAGAGAAAAAATAAAAACTGGTAGATATGAAATTCCACCAAATTCATCCAATAAAAACATAATTTCAAAATTAAGAAGTGGTAGACAAGACCCTGTAAAACTTACGTTTAATAATATTAGAACCAAACAGGATTTAATAAAAAAAATAGGATCAAAATTGCTTTTAAATTCAGAAGAACTGTTGGAAAAGCTCAATGACTCTACTATTTGCAAAAATTATGGTTTTGAAACAGAGACTATCATGTGCATGTTTCTACCAGACACTTATTTTATTTTTTGGAATATTAGTTCGGACGATTTCTTAAAAAGAATGAATTTAGAATATACAAATTTCTGGAATACAGAAAGAAAAAATAAAGCAAATGAGATTAATATGACACCAATTCAGGTAGGTGTAATGGCCTCAATTGTACAAAGTGAAACTAATAAAGTAGATGAAATGCCAGTAGTTGCAGGTGTTTATATAAATAGAATCGCTCAAAATATGCCTTTACAGGCAGATCCCACGGTAAAATTCGCAGTTGGTGATTTTAGTATAAAAAGAATTTTAACCAAACATTTATCCATTGTTTCTCCTTACAATACCTACAAAAACACTGGTTTGCCTCCCGGTCCAATAGCTTTACCAGAGAGAAATGCAATTAATTCTGTTCTAAATTATCAAAAGCATAATTATACCTATTTTTGTGCAAAAGAAGATTTTTCTGGCTACCATAATTTTGCGGCTACTTATGGAGAGCACTTAAAAAATGCCGATATCTATCAAAACGCATTAGACCAAAGAGGAATCAAATAAATGTATATTTTTGAATATCCCTACCGGGTGCGATATGCCGATGTGGATCAAATGGGATTTATGTATTACGGAAATTACGCTAAGTTATACGAAATTGGAAGAGTTGAAGCCTTGAGAGCCTTAGGCATTAGATATAAAGATCTTGAAGATGCTGGAATTTGGATGCCAGTATATGAAAATAAATCTAAATATATAGAACCAGCTAAATATGATGAGCTTTTAACCATCAAAATTTCCTTAAAGCAAATCCCCAAATTTAGAATTGTATTTGTTGTGGAAATATTTAATGAAGATAAGAGAATAATTCATCAAGGAGAAACTACCCTTGTTTTCCTAAAATCTGTAGATCAAAAAATTACGGTTTGCCCAAATGAAATTATTGAAAAACTGAAACCCTATTTTTTCACTAATGACATCTAAAAAAAAATATTATAAAGCTGTTGAAGGAATTAAAGATAAACTTCAAAACATCTATATTTTAAACACTACAGTTTCTATTTATTTGTTTTTAATGATTTTATATAAAAAATTATTAAATTTTGATTTAGATCAGCGGGCAGCAGCAGTTTCTTTTAGTTTTATCTTAGCTGTTTTTCCAGCTACTCTATTTTTATTTACACTAATTCCTTATATTCCTATTGATCAGCTGGACGTTTTAATAATGGAATTCTTAAATTCATTACTTCCAAAAGCTTTATATGAAAGCATTTCAGGTACTATTTTAGAAATCATAAGCAGACCACGTCTGGACATTCTATCTTTTGGTTTTATGTTTGCATTGTTTGCTGCCACCAATGGAATGATGTCATTAATGCGAGCTTTTAATATGGCTTTAAAACAACGAGAAAAAAGGAGCTTCTTAAAAGCAAGATGGATTGGTCTAATTCTTACGATAATATTGGTATTGGTTTTATTAGTTGCTATTGTGATTTTAATTGTTGGAAAAATCACCTTAAGTTATGTTACTTCTAAAGGAATACTAACAGAAAATTTCAGTTATGTAGGGCTACAATTTCTTGGATATCTAATGGTTTTCTTAATCTTTTACTTTGGGATATCCAGCATATATTATTTTGCTCCTGCCATTCATCGTAAATTGAAATTTTTTAATTTTGGAGCTTTGTTTTCATCTGTTATGTGCATAGTAGCTACAAATCTTTTTTCCTATTACATAGAAAACTTCAACTCCTATAACCGTCTCTATGGCTCTATTGGGACCTTAATAGCTATAATGATTTGGATATATCTGATAGCTTTAATACTTATCTTAGGATTCGAGGTGAACATTAGCTTTAGGAATGCCATGGCTAGAGCATCAAATAAACCTACCTAGGTATCTTATGTCAATCATTTTAATAATCTATATTTATCTTGGTAAATATTTTTTTGAGCAAATAAAAAGTTTCAATTGCTAAGTTATTTTTTTTCAATAAAATACTTGTAAATAAGTTTATTATAGAAAAGAAGAAAAAAAGAAGAAGGTTTTAGAATAAATTGCTAATGATATTCAATTTTTTCAAGCTTAAAATTAAATATTTATTAAATTTAGACTACTTTCGGAATAAAATTACAAAAGCCTTATATATGAATCAATCAAGAAGAAATTTTCTAAAAAGTACTAGCTTAACCGCAATCTCATCCCCATTGCTTACTTGGTCTCTAAGCTCTTGCAAATCTTCCAGTTCTGAATCTAAAAAAACAGCAATTATAGATGATTTAAGCGGAAAAGCTATTGAAAACTTTGGTTTACAATTATGGACCGTAAAAGAAGAAATGGCAAAAGACCCAAAAGCCACTTTAAAAGCAATAGCTGAAGCTGGATATAGTCAAATTGAAAGTTTTACTGGTGATAAAGGAGTTTTTTGGGGCATGACTCCAAAGGACTTTAATACTTTTATTGGTGATTTGGGAATGAAAATGATTAGTAGTCATATTAATTCAGACTTTACTGTAAAAAAAGAAACCGAGAATGACTTTAAAAAATTAGTAGATGATGCCGCAATTGTGGGAGTTAAGTACCTAATTAATCCATTTCCGGGAGAAAATATTAAAACTTCTGATGAATGGAACAAAATTACTGAAGGACTAAATAGGCAAGGAGAAATCACCAAAGCTAGTGGATTAAAAATGGCCTACCATAATCATCATATCGAATTTCTGCCTACTCAAGATGGAAAAATTCCTGAAGAAATTATGTTAAAAGGCACCAATGCAGATTTAGTAGACTTTGAATTAGACTTGTATTGGGTAGTAAAAGCTGGTCAGGACCCTGAAAAATGGTTAAATGATTACAAAGGCAGATTTAAATTATGTCATATCAAAGATTTATATCCTAAAGAAAAAGTTAAGGAAATCATAATAAAAGAAGGTCCAGAAAAAGGTTTTTGGCCAATTGGAGCTTCATGTGTTGTTGGAACAGGTAGTATTGATTTTCCAAAAATACTAAAAACTGCAAAGCAAAATGGCATGGAGTATTTTATAGTTGAACAAGAGAGATTTGATAATTCAACTCAGTTGAAAGATATCAAGCTAAATGCAGACTTCATGAAAGTTTTTAAATTTGCCTAAAAAAATAGACTACAATATATAATTATATGCTAAAACTATTCAAAAATTTAACATTTTGGGTCTTAACTGCCATTACACTTGGAATACTTTTAGGGCATTTCTTCCCCGAAATTGCGCTACTTCCAATTCTTGAAAATCCTATAAAATTTAACCTAATTTTATCTGAGTTTGAAATAAAAACAACTTTTTCTGAATTTTTCAGTAGTCTCTTTATTTCCATTGTAAAGATTTTTATTAATCCCATCATTTTCATTACCATCACATTGGGAATAATCTCAATGGGAAATCTTAAAAAAGTGGGAAAAGTAGGGGCAAAAGCCTTAATTTATTTTGAAATAGTAACTACTTTCGCACTCTTAGTAGGCGTGATAATGGCTTATATTATCCAGCCAGGAAAAGGAGTTTCTACTTCAAATATTTCTGGAGGAGATATTTCGAAATACACAAACAAAGCCCAAGATTTTAGTTGGCTGCAATTCTTTTTAGATAACATAACACTACAAATTTTAGTGGCTGCCATTGTGATAGGTATTGTCATGAGTAATCATTCAAAAAGACAGGCATTAGTTGATTTTTTAAGCCCGATTTCAAAAAAAATATTTTGGGGTTTACATAAAGTAATGTTACTTGCTCCCATTGGGGCTTTTGGTGGAATGGCTTACACCATTGGGAAATATGGTATAGCTACTCTTCTTCCCCTTGGAAAACTAATGATAACTGTTTATGCCACAATGGCCGTTTTTATCTTTGTAGTCCTCGGTTTAATACTTCGTTATTACAAAATTAGCCTTTGGAAATTTTTAAAATATATTAGAGAAGAATTACTAATTGTTTTAGGTACTTCCTCCTCGGAAGCCGCATTGCCCTCTTTGATGGAAAAATTGGAAAAAATGGGCTGTTCCAAATCTGTAGTTGGATTAGTTGT
>DAIQBE010000179.1:0-6258 GCA_036781325.1 Leadbetterella sp.
TGATGGGCAGTTTTTATTAGATAAAATGGGAAATTTAAGTGGGCATAACCACAGTAATTATCCACCTTTGAACCAGCTTATTTTTGCAATTGGAGCTTTTTTATCGCCAAAAAACTTACTAGGAAATGTTTTGGTTCTGCGGACAATAATCATTCTTGCGGATATCGGTATTTATATTTTCGGCAGAAAAATTCTAGAATTTTTAAATTGCTAATTTTCAAGCATAACGTTGACGTTCCAATTATATCAATATCATCTACCATATTAGTCCAATCTTGGCCAGTAACGTGTCTTGATTGCCACTGTATTTTTGAAATAAATCCTGTTAATTTGTGTGAGCTCAATAGATTTAATTCAAAATTGTCGCTTTCACATTTAATTTGATTTATCAAACTACCTTTCAAACTATTTACATTCAGTATTACTTCCTGCGAAAACTTATCAATTCCATTAGCCGATATTTTACAACGGTAAGCAGTTAAATGGGGATTTTGCATATTACCTATATTCCGGACTTTTAATATTGGTGATAATACATCTTCGTTGTTGACATCCGAACTATTTAAATCTCTAAAATTTGAGCTATTAGGCAATTTAATCTGCCATTGAAAACTTATATTTCCATTTCCAATGGCCGAGATCGCGAAATTGGCAATATTGCCTTCGCAATTGGTTTGGTTTTGAGGTTGAGTTGTGATTTCTAAAGATTGTAAAATAGTGGAAGTGATTCTTAACCTAGGGCTTTCGCAACGTCCAATAGTCTGACTTACCCAAAAGTTATGTTCTCCCACAGTATTAACTGAAGGTGAGCTTGTCAAAAAGGTAAAAGAAGTTGCACTTGTGTACCACTTTAAATTTTGACCAAGAGCTGAAAATTGGATGGTATTGGGAGTATAAGCAGATATCTCTGTAGTATTTTGAGGCATGGGAATACTTGGAAGAACAGAAATAGAGATATTTTTCTGAATAGTTTCGCAGGCAGTGAGGCATTTTACCCAATAGTTTGTATTGCTAATTGGAGAAACGGATATTTCAGAAGATGATTGGCCTGTAGACCAAAGATATTGCCCCGTACAATTAGCCGATTTTAATGTAATAGTGTTACCTATACAAATAGTAGAATCAATAAAACCAACCCCAAAATTGTTAATTGGATAAAATAGTATGGATACCACATTAGAGAAAGCTTGATTGCAAGAGGCTAATTCGCAAACATATTTAGCTCTAAAATGAATAGTTTTTTGTGTTATAAAGCCTGTATTTTTAAAATTTAATTTAGTGTTTTCTGAAGACGCTATGTCAGTCCAATCTGAAGAACTAGAGGAAGCAGACACCTCGTTCTTTTGCCACAATATTTGACAAGGGGAAACACCTCCGATTATTTCACTCGATATCTTGGCGGAATCATTCAAACAAATACTTAAATTTTGTGCATTAATCTGTATTGCAGGGTCTTGAAAGATAGTAAATTGACTATTATTAGAATTAGAAATTGTGTTACAAGAGTCTGAAACTTGCCTTCTAAAACAAGTGCTTTTGAAAAGTGCAGGAGGATTTAAAGTAGTGTTATTTGAGTTTGGGATATCTTGCCAAATTGGGGATTCGGCATTACAGTTTTCGGAAAATTGCCATTTGATGCTTACTTTTTTTCCTCCACTCGGGTTTACAATACTTGAGATTGTGGCTGGATTAAACCCAGCACATTGGATAACAGAATTGTTTTGAATACTACCAGCTAAAAGTGGCAAAACTACAGTGATTTGCAGCTTTTCTGATTCATTTGATTTACAAATTGAGTTCTGGCAATGGGCTGATATTTCAAAACTTGTTTGAGCAACAATCTGCAAATCTATGCCTGATGCACCGTTTGACCATTTTATTTCCCCATTACATGCCGTGGCTTTTAATTTAATAGTTTCGCCCATGCAGAATTCTTTTTGATTGGCAATAATAGAAGGAGCCGCAATTTGACCATCAATAACAGTAATCACAACAGTAGAACTTGCTGGAGTTTCACAAAAAGGAGTTTTGCATGTAGCAGTATAATTAGTGGATAAAAGTGGTGAAACAGAAATAGAGTTTCCTGTTTGTCCGTTAGACCAAACAATTGTTCCAGAGCAGTTTGTTGCAGATAAGATGGCGGGCTGACCCTTGCAAATCGTTTGATTGGCGCTCAAAGTTGGTACTTGTGGTAATTCTAAAGCTAGGGCAAGACCAGAAGTAGAAGTATTAATAATGCAAGTATTTCCGCTGCCATTATCGAAAGTAACTCTAGACCTATAGAATCCAGCATCCGCCGTAATCGCTTTATTAATGTTTAAGGATGTTCCAGTTTTTCCAGACAAATCTACCCAAGACCCACTAGTTCCAGGTCTGAATTGCCATTGATATGAACCAACATTTCCAGTTATCTGAATTCCTGTCAAATCCAAAACAATATCTGAATTTTGACAAACAGTTTTTGGTGGCATGTTTCCCGAAATACTGTTTACATGTAAGGTGGCTTCATTGCTGAAAATTTCACAATTCGAATTAACCAATTTGGCTCTATAAATACTATTATGAGGATTTATATCATTCCCAATGTTTTCTAATCGTAATGTTAAAGTATTTGTATTTGTAATATCTACGAAAATATTTTCATTTGGTTTCTTTATTTGCCATGTAATTGCGGAATAGTTTTCAGCAGTGATTATGAAATTCGCAATATTACCCTTACATCTACTAATTGAAATCGGCTGTAAATTAATAATTGCCCCCGCTTTAAGTTCAATTTTAAATAAAGAATCTAATGTACAACCTTCAGCATCTTCTACATTTAAAGAATAATCTCCTGCAGAGAGAGAAGGGAATAAGCCTGTAGAATTTGAGATTGTATTGTTTAATTTGTAAATAAATGGTGGTAATCCATTTAAAATGGAGACTAAAACTCTCCCATCATTTATATTTTTACAAGATTGATCCGTTATTTCCAAATTTGTTTTAAGTGCCAGTTTTAAACTTATTTTTACTTCTTTCCTTTGTGTTTCACAAAAAAGCCCATCTTTAGATTTTACATAAGAGACAAAAAAGTTTTGGGAGGAAGTAACATTTATTATTTCGAAAGTAGGGCCTTTTTTTAGAAGACTTGAGCCAGAATCATCCACCCACCAATAGTAATCTCCTCCAGTTAGGTCACTTGTGACAGTCTGAGTTATGCTTCTTCCAAGACAAATGGATTGATCAGGAGAACTTAAATTTGATACAAGCTCAGGTAAAATTTTTTCAATTGTAATGGAGCCACTAACTTTGCAATAATTTCGAAGACTTTCTACAACGTAATTACCTGATTCATTAACAGAAAACTCTCCAAGCGTATTTTCTTTTATTTTGGAATTATTAAAAAAAAGTTTAAAATTGATTAAACCCTCTTCAGGAATTTGATTATTTATTCTGGTATAAATATTTCCTTTTTTGTTTAATGTTCCTGTGGTACATAAACCGCTTACGTCTGAAAGTACTTGCAAAGTAAATTTAGGACTTATTACCACTTCCATTTTTGATTTTAAGCTTTCACAAGAATTGGAATCCAATTGGCTTACAAAGTAAATGGTAGTATCAACTAGGAATGTTTCTACTATTGGCTTTGAAATACGATTTTGATTTTTGTCAAACCATTTTTCGGTATGTAAATTTAATGTTCCAACCATTAAAGGAGTAGCAATTGTATTTTGGCAAAAACCAACTTGATCAGAAACAATAGGAGCCATTGGAATATCATCAACTCTTAAAATAGCAACATTAGAAAACACTGGTGGGTCACAATCACCAGTTATTTTACATTTTATGGAGGAAAAATCCATACTTAAATTGGTATTTGAGATAGTAAGATTTGGGCTATTGCTGCCAATCATCGTGTTGTTAATATACCATTGGTATTGCAAAATGCCAGAACCTGTGGCAACTACCGAGAAGCTTGCATCTGACTTTTCACAAACTATGCTATTTTTTGGATGAGTGACAATTTTTGTTTTAGGTTTTACTATTAAATTTAATGACTGGGAAATAGCGGTTCCACAGTTAGCTTTTATTTCTACTTGATAGTTTCCTGAATTTTCTAATTTCAAAAAGTCTAATTTCAAAGTTGAATCAACTTCATTTTCAATTGGAAAAGTGTCTTTAATCCATTTGAATGAAATGGGTTTTTCTCCTTTAAAATTCGAAATGAAATTATGGCTTGACCCTTCACAAATTGAAGTATTGCTTGCTTCATTTAAAATTTCAGTTTTTATCTTTATTTTAACTTTCACCGAACTGGTATCAGAAAAACATCCGTTTTCTTCATTCTTAGTGAAGAACCTAAAATCATAAACTCCCGAAGTTTTATTTAAAGGGAAAGGAATTATCGATGGTTGTGTTATTGAATTGTTTAAGATTTCATTAAAATTTGAAAGATTATTGGTACCTTTCAATAAATAGAAGCGATTTGCAGAATTTTGAACTTCTTCAAAAGTAATATTTAATGCTGTTTCTGTGGGGCATAAACTTAAATTTTCGGGAAACCTAGCCTTTGGTCTAGGAATCACTTTTGCTAGAAACGATTTCTTAAAACTTTCACAGCCATTTGCATCTTTTAGACTATAGAAAAATGGTTTATTCTCGGTTAGAAATGGGCTTGAAAAAGTAGTAGAATTGTTTAAGATTGGTGCAATTAAAGTATCCTGATACCAAAAGAAATTACCAACTTGAAGAATTGAGTTTGTAATTCTACCATCTCCACATCTAGAGACATCCGGTATTTGTAATGGGCTTGTTGGCCTAGGATTTATTATGTATGAAGTCCTTATTGCTTCCTTTGAACAAGTACCATTTAATAAAGTACCACCAAGCCCTTGACTAGTTTTTTTGAAATTGACTTTCAACTTGTAGGCGTTTTCGGTGGTCAAAATTCTAGCAACAGTAAGTTTGGAAGTTTTTACCCCTAGAAATTTGATAGATTCCGTTAAATCACTATAGGTTGTTGCCGGAGATTTTCTCATTTGCCATTGATAATCAGTAATTTCTCCCACTTGTAATGCTACTGTGAAAACTGCCGAGTCGCCCTCACAAAATTTTGTAGTTACAGTAGGAGAAACTGAAGTACTAAGTTGATTAACAGATAGTTTTGCATTAGATGTATTAGATTCACAATTGTTTATATCTTTAATTAGGCATTTATAAAAACTTAAATGTTCCGTGTTTGTTAAGCTATTAATTGTTAAAGAGTTTGATGTGGCACCTGAAAATTTAGAACTATTATTTATAGCCACATAAACTGAAGCAGAAGTATTTGCTTTAAACCATTGATAAGTAAGGTTTCCAACTCCACTAGCACTAGTTTTAAAATTCACAGAAGACCCATTACATTCTATTAAATCAATTGGATGAAAATTAATTATAGGTTTTTGGGCAGACATTCCTACTTCATTACTCGTGGATGTAATATTTCCATTAGAAATTAGTACACGCACAAAGATATCTGACTCAATATTTGAAAAGGTATATTCTAAATCTGTAGAGCTTAAAGAAATAGTACCACTTGCTGGGGCAAAATCCTGCCAAATATCACCTGATTTCAATTGGAATTTATAAAAACTAGCATTTAGAACAGTGGTCTTAAATTTTACTGAACCTCCAAAACATATATAATTCTGCTCGGAAACTAGACTTTTAGTAAAAATCGGATTTTGCGAAAAACAATTAAAGGAATTAAGTGACAAATAGAAAAGCGTAAAGAGTTGTGTGTTCTTCATTTTATAAGGTTTGTGAATGTGGAAATACATTTAAAAAAGAACTCTAAAAACAAAAAAAGCCGAAAAAAATTTACGGCTTTTTAAACTTAACCCTAACCATTATGATACAAATTATATTAGTTATAAATTAAAAAATTTCTTTAGGATTATTTATTCTCATTAGACTTAATCAAAGTATATAATTCATAGATAACTAAGATTATTAAAAAAGGAAAAATAAAAATTAAACCTAATTGGAAAAATGTTAATTCAGTGGTATCAATCCTGAGTTGTGTAAAAAAGTCATTCATTCTTTTGCCTTTTGAGTTTCTTTTGACAAAACAAAGAATTTGAGATTAACTATTTTAGAGTAAAACTACTCGAATTTAATATGAGGTGTAAAATTTTGAAATATAGATACCTTTCAAGGTCATTTTTATGCAATATTTTAAGAAGTAGAAATGTGTTTGAGATGCTGATCTAAAATAAAAAAATCGTTTGTCAATGC
>DAIQBE010000180.1:0-6255 GCA_036781325.1 Leadbetterella sp.
AGAATTATTGAAATTAAATTTAGAACTTGAAAGCTCTTTGGTAGAAAGTGAAATTTGTGCTAAATTAATATTCAAAAGACAAAAACCAGTTGAAATAATTTCCAAATATTTAAGTAGAACTTCTGGCGAAAGTAAAGGAGCTTCTGGTAAAATTGTACTACAAGCTATTAAAGATACCTATCAACTTTATAAAGTACTAAGGAGATTTAGAAAAGGGGTAATGAATTAAGTTATTTCAAAACACTTTCATAAATTTCTAGCATCTTCCCGTAAATATATTCAGGTCTAAATTCCTTTAAAAGCATTTCTTCCCCATTTTTCACAAAATCATTTGCCAAATCTTTATTTTCTAAAATTGAAAGCAGTGCTTCTGAGATTTGTTCTTCATTAAGTTTTACCACTATTCCTGCATTGTATTTTGAAATATACGTATCAATTCTCGTTTGATCTGAAACCACAACAGGAACTCCAGCTTCAATTGCTTCCATTACTGCCATTGGGAATCCTTCTGAAAATGATGTTAATGCGTAAACATCAGCTATTGAAAAAACAATTTCTTTAGTTCTACCTGAAACAGAACCTAAAAATTTAACCCTTTTATCTAAGCCAAAAGCTTTAATCATTTCCTCTACTTTTCCTTTAAATCCTTCATCTGGCCCTGCAATTAATAGATTTACATTGAAATTTAAGTTCTTTAAGCTTGAAAAGGCCCTAACTAACAACTCTAGCCCTTTCTTTTTATGAATTCTCGATAAAAATAAAATGTTTTTGTCACTGATTTGTAATCCATTTTTGTCTTTAAAATCAAGCTTTTCTTTTTCACTAACTGCAGAAGATTTTTCAATGGCATTGGGTACTATAAAAATTTTACTTTTTTCAATTTCTATATACTTTAAGAGCTCATTTTTTTCTATTTCTGTATTTACAATCAAAGCTTTCGCTTCTTTTAATCCAGAATCTTGAAAGATTTTCCCAAATATCCATTTCTTAATTTTACCCTGTGCCATCGTCCATTCAGAAAGCATTCCGTGGATGGTTATCAACTTTTTTGCTTTATTTTTAAAAATAAAAGGGGCAACACTTCCCCAAAACCAAATTCCGTGAATATGAATGATATCAAACGTATTGCCCTGTTTTTTAAAAAAATCATTTGTCTCAAACGAAAAATTAGATATAAATTTACCTATCCAATGATTCTTTGTTAAAACTAGTTTGGCACCATTTGGAACTGGATAAGGCTCTTCGTTAGGAAAATCAACAGAAAGAATGGTAACATTATGCCCTTTTGAAAGTTGATAGGTGGCATTTTCGAAAACTATTTTTGCAGTACCCCCTCTTTCCACTGTATAGCCAGTAATATGTAAAATATTCATTTATTGCCAAGTATAACAAATTTTTCAACAATTCTTTTACTTACTTTATCAACACAAAAATCTTTAATTATTCTTTTTGAATTTTCGCCCATAATCTGTAATTTTTCTGTGTTTAAAATCATAAATTCCATTGCATTTTGTAATGATTGAAGATTTTCTGATTTAAAAATTATACCATTTTCTTTGACCAAATCTTTTGCAGAACCACAATGATCAGATACGATAACTGGCAGCCCACAGATCATTGCTTCATTCACAACCAAACCCCACGCTTCTGATTTACTGGGTAAAACTAAAACTGAAGAAACAGCAAAATAATCTGGCACTTCGTTCCAACTTACTGACGGCAGAAAATATGTAGATGGAATGTGTGAATTTAACATCACTAATTCATCTTTTAAATCTCCATCCCCTAGAATTATCAAACCCCAATCATTTGCTTGGCTTACCTGTTTTTTAATATTTTCAAATGCTTGAATTAAAAGAGGTAAATTTTTTACTTCCACTAATCTTCCTACAAAAATAAAATTATGCTTTGTTTTAATTCCTGGAATTCTTAAGTTATTTACTTTAGCTAATTTAAATCTATTTAATATATATTTATCATCAACTACTGCTGATTTATTTTCTAAAATTTGATTCTTTTTGGCACCGAGATTCAAAATGTAATCTTCAGAAGTGCTACCAAAACAAATAAACCCATGAGCCGACTTAACGATAAGAGACTTAACAAATTCTTTTATTCTGTTCCTTGTATGTTCTATTACAGTTGATTCTGTAGAAATTACAATCTTTTTGCCTAATAATCTACCAAAAAAAATAGCTAATGTCATAGAAATGTCTACTGAATAACCAGTGACATTAATTAAATCTGGATTATATCTAATGATAAAATTAAATAAGGCAAAAATTTTTTTTACAGGATTTATTTCTTCTTGGTAGGAATTAAACAATAAAGTGTAAGGATAAGAATAAGGATAATCACTATCTGGTAATGACTTTCGAGAAATTTCATTCTTAGCCAGTTGCACTACATAAATTTCACAATTTTTTGGGGCATTTTTAAACATTGCTTCGAATAAAACAGATTTGTAATGTGCCCAAAGAATATTATGAATTACTAATATCTTCATTTAAATTGTTTAAAGAATAATAAGTTAATAGTGCAAATTTACCTATAAATGAAATTTAAAACCCTGTTTTTTTTTGTTTTTAATTAATATTGAAAAAATATAGAAATTGAAACTTAATTTTACATTAAATAAATAATATATGGGAATAACTGCAATTATCTTAACATTCAATGAGGAAATACATATAGAAAGATGTGTAAAAAGCTTAAAAGGAGTTTGTGAAAGAATTTGCATTGTTGATTCCTTTTCTACTGATAGAACTATAGAAATCGCAAAAAGCTTAGGTGTAGAGGTTTTTCAAAATAAGTGGGAAAATAACTATGCACAACAATTGAATTGGGGAATTGCAAATTGCAATATTACCTCAGCTTGGACCATGCGGATGGATGCGGATGAATATCTATTGCCTGAATTAGAAAATGAGATAAAAGAGAAAATTGAAACGATAGAATCTGAAGTTTTTGGAATTGAATATAGCAGAAGAGTTTATTTTAAAGGCAAATGGATAAAATTTGGTGGCTTCTACCCTATTCGATTATTAAGAATATGGAGGACAGGATCAGGAATTTGCGAAGAAAGATTAATGGATGAGCACATCGTTTTAACTAAAGGAAAAGTGCAAAAATTTGATTATGACGTAGTTGACGAAAACTTAAATTCCATACATTGGTGGGTAACTAAACATAACAATTACGCTCGACGGGAAGCCACTGATTTATTAAATCAAGAGTATAATCTTGTTTATACCACTGAGATTAGTAAATCTAATAGCGTAAAACAAGCTGCCATGAAAAGGTTTCTAAAAAATAAAATCTACAATAAGCTTCCTTTGGGCTTGAGGCCAACATTTTATTTTCTATTTAGATTCTTCTTTCAATTTGGGATTTTGGATGGTCCCAAAGGCTGGATTTTTCATTTCCTTCAAGGTTTTTGGTATAGATTATTGGTTGATATCAACATTTATGAAATTAAGAATAGTTGCAAAAATGATAAAAATAAAATGATAAAAATTATAAGAGAAGATTGGAAAATTAATATTTAAAATGCCAATTTTGTTTTTATTGTTTGAATATATGTAGAAGGAATAAATCTACAAACTAAAGCATAGTAAGCCCACCTATTAAAGTCCATTAAAAGCCCGCCTGTTAGATTCTGAATCAAGAAATAAATAAAACCATAAGCAATAAATTCTGTAGCAATAGACCGAGGATTTCGCATTTCTTTAATACAAATTACAGTCATGTAATAGTATAAAAACAAATAAAAAATAAACATAAAAAATCCAAAAGAATCTAGAGCCTCAAAAATTGGGACATCTACATATAAATTTTTATATCCATTGCCAAAAAGAATGTATCTAACTCTACCCTCTTCAAAGTTCTCTTCCATATTTACTAAGACTTCATTTATTAATTGAACCCTCATATTCGCAGATTGGTCACTTTTTGAATCATTTTTGCCCTTACTTCCGGCCGCACCACTAATAAAGGTATTAGTAATTTTCTCAAACCTTTTTGAGATGAACGAAGTGATTGGCGCTAAAACATCTTCTTGCTTTTTTAAGTATTCTACTCCTTTGTAAATGCCAAAAACCAACACTACGAGTACATACCATTTTAGAAATAACTTTAATAACGATTTGTAAATATTACCAACATTTAAATTAAAAATAAAAAATAAAAAAAGAAATAGAGCCGTGGTTATAAATGTTATCATTGTTTGCGTTAAAAACAAAACAATTAGAAACAAAAAAAATGAAGTTAGAATTGGTATAATCCCTATTTTATATCTACTCTGATATTTTAAAAATAAAATACTCACAATTACTCCAAAGAAAGCAACCTTAGAGTAAATATGAGGATTCCCAGTATTTCCTTCCGCTTCTGACCTAAATTTAATAGATGCCCTTTGGCCTAAAACATAAAAGGGGTCTTTATAAACAGAATACACTAAAAGTAATGACCCAATTACGCAAATAGTTAAAGCAATTGGAAGAAAGTTTCGATTAATTTGCTCAAGACTTATTGTGGCAAATGCAAAATAGAAAAAGAAAATAAAACTAAAAGAGAACATTTCGTAAACTACGCTTACTCTGGAATATGGATCTCTAAAAAGTAAATATAAGAGGCAAATTACAACATAAGCCAAGGTAATAAAATAACCAACTGGGTTTGGCTTATATAATTTTGAAATATTTTTGAAAACAACTGCCAAAAAAAGTGGCCCAAGACCTCCTGCAATTGTAAATGCAGCACTATTGGGAGCAAGTTTTAGTCCATCCCTAAAGAAGTAAACTATGGGTAAACCACAGAAAAACATTAATACAGCAAATACCTCTCTATATTTTAAAAATGTTCGAATCAAAAATTTCATATTCAATAAAAAAACAAAGTTACGATTTAATCATAAATCGTAACTTTTTTAATCCTAAATACCGAATAAATATATGAAACTATTTAATTTCAACAGTAAAACTTATATTCACATCATCGCTTCCAGGTGTAACGCTACCATCTTTTACTCTTTTCCCATTCACCTCTGGCTGGTGTCTTAATTGAACTTTTAACGATCCATTTTGAGCTGCATTGGTTTTAAAAATCCCTTTCAAACCAATATTAAATCCATTTTTGTCTTTATCTGAATAAGTAAATGTTCCTAAATTAGGCGAGCTAGGCGTATAAATTACTAAATGTTCTGCTGCTTCTGCTAGGATTTCTTGAGTGATAGAAACAACAGGTGTTTTACTTTCATCCAGAAATTCAGTAGATACAATATACTCTGTATTTGGACTTAATGCAATTTTATCAATTACAGGCATATTTCCACCATCTCCGTCTAAATCTTTATAGGAGTACACTAGGGTTTTACCTCCTGCTGCAAAACTGAGCTTAACTGTAGTTATCAATTCATTTTCAGCTTCTGGCTCAACTGAATCTTTACAGGAAAATAAAACAAAACCACTAAGGCATAAAAACAATACGTTTTTGATCATATAATTTAAAATTTATTATTTGTGCAACAATGTTGCAAATTTAATATTTTATTTCGATTCAAAAAATAAATTGAGATCTAAAAGTAAAATTTCTTCCTAAGTCATCGGAAAAATACCTGAAACGATTTAAATAGTCTCTATATTGACTATTGAAAACATTTTTAACTTCTAATCCTAATTTTAAAGTTCCGATACTTTTAACCACCAATGATTTATTAATGCTTATTTCAAATAGTTGATAAGCAGCCGGAGCTGGCAAATAATCTCCACCAAACAACAAAAGAGCATTGGTTGAGTTGGAATTTTCAAAAATGTTTTTATTTGGAACTCTATTTTGTTTAGCCACATAGATATGTCTAAAAGTCACTTCAGATATAAAAAAAGAGGAAGGTGAAAATACAATGGAATTGTCAAATTTATTGGCTGGAATAAATATTAATGGTTGATTTCTTTCTCTATCATCCGCCCAAATCAAAGATACTTGGCTTTTTAATTGTAAAAGGTTTTCAATTATTTGATATCTGTTTGTGAAATCAATACCTTTAAATAATGCATTCGTCTGAGAATAAGCAAACTCTGGGAATGCTCCTCTAATTGTTAAAACGCTCTCACCAGTAGGAGCTATAAAAATATAATTATTTATAAAATTGGCATAAAAATTAACTTCTGTATCTATCTTTTTTAATCTAGCATTAATATTTATTGAATTACTTAAAGCCTTTTCAACCCCCAAGCTTGAATTTCCTTTTTCATAAGT
>DAIQBE010000181.1:0-6246 GCA_036781325.1 Leadbetterella sp.
AAATCACGCCCGACCGCAAAGCCACAAAACGCTCAATGTATAATTTACCCCACATCAGCTTTTTTGTGAAGAGTGGTTTTTTGGTATAGATTATATAACTCAAAATAGTTTGGGGCTTAAAAAGCCTTAAAATGACTTGTTTTTAAATAAAATAAGTCCACTTTTCATAATCAGGTACACATGTTTTTAATTTTTTGAACAGTTCAGGCATGCCAAGGATATTCAGACTGCGTGCGAGCTGTTTTCCTAAATAATATTCAACTATCTGTGTGAGGGCAGTATTTTCACGTTGACCTTAACAGAAAGGCAAAGAGACGCTATACAATTCAAACCGCATCACTGACAAATTTCATTGACAAAATTTTAAAAAAAATTTGTTTCGTTAAATAACGACACATATATTTGTCGTCAAATAACGAAATATGGAATTACGAAGAGATGTCTTTCAAGCAATTGCCGACCCCACAAGAAGGGCAATTTTAGTATTATTGGCTACGAATAGTTTGACTGCTGGAGCCATTGCCAACAATTTTAATTCTGCTCGTTCCACAGTTTCTAAACACTTGCAAATACTGACAGACTGTGAACTATTAAAACAAGAACAACAAGGACGAGAAATTCATTATCACTTTAACTCTACGAAAATGAAAGAAGTTGCAGATTTTATTGACCCTTTCCGAAAATTTTGGGAGGAGAGATTTAACGCTGCTGATACGCTTTTACAGGAACTAAAAAATAAAAAAAAATAAAAATGGAATTAAAAATTACAGCCCCAAAAGACCAACATGACATACTTGTTGAAAGAGATTTTGAAGCGGAAATACACCTAGTTTTTGAAATCTTTAGCAAACCTGACTACCTATTAAAATGGCAATTTCCTGAATCGGCAGAGCTTATAATTGAAAAACATGATTGTACTAACGGAGGCAGTTATCTAAATTGGCATAAAGGACCAAACAACATGAAGTTTGGTTTTAAAGGTGTGTTTCATGAAGTAAGTGCTCCAGAATTAATTATTCAAACTTCTGAATTCTTAGGTTTGCCCTTTAAAGTAATGCCCACACTGGAGATTATAAAACTGGAACCTATACATTCTGAATTAACAAGGCTTACCAAACATATTATTTGCATAAACAATGAAGTGAGAAATTCCATGCTGCAAAGTGGAATGGAGGAACATTTTATTAGTAGCTTCCTAAGAATTGATGAACTATTACAAAAAAAATAACGATTTAAAACCAGTTTTAAGTTGTTTGATTGCCTTAGTATTAACTGTTGTTCAACAATCAAAAAAAATACTTCAACTGATAAAAATGGCTTTATAGGGTTTAGGGTGAAACACTAAATTCATAAACTATATTTAAGGATTGCGATTTACTAAGTTTAGTATAGCCTTACTTTTTTTCGAAATGAGTAGGAAAAAACTAGTTTAGAATGAGCCAATAAAACCATTAGAAAAACCAAATATATGGGTGACAAAACCCATGAATAATTACAACTCAATAAAAAACTGCAAAGGCAAAATTTTCTTTTTAAACTACTTTGATTATACAAGAATAGAAAGATAAAGTTAGCGAACAGGGGAAAATTAGTGACAAAAACACCTAGTAGAATTTGACAAAATTTTCAAATGCATTTTATTCTTGGGTGGATAAGAATTAAAAAAAATATTTAAAATATTGATTTTCAAATATTTAAAAAATATTTAGATTTTTTTGTAACATTTTGGATATCCTCGTATCTAAACGACGAACAAAAAAATAATCAAAATGAAAAAAATCAAATATTTCTTTACTGTATTTTTATTTACTGTTATATGTGTAAATCTATTTGGACAAAACAAGTCGTATCCATTTGATATAAAAATAAGTGGACAAGGCAAACAATCCATCATTTTTATTCCAGGTTTTGCCAGTTCTGGTGAAGTATGGAACGAAACAAAATCAATCTATGAGGTGGATTTCACTTGCTACACTTTGACTATGGCAGGTTTTGCAGAAGTAAAAGCGCAACCATATGCAACATTCACAAATTGGGAAACTAGTATCGTCAATTACATAAAAGAAAACAAAATTGAAAAGCCAATATTAATAGGACACAGTATGGGAGGAGGCTTGGCTTTGGCAATTGCTTCTGACTATCCAGATCTTATTGAAAAAATAATTGTAGTTGACGCACTTCCCTGCTTAGCAGCATTGATGAATCCCACTTTTAAAGCAGTAGAAAAAACAGACTGTTCTGCAATGATAAATCAAATGACCTCGGCAACGAATGAACAATTTTATCAAATGCAAAAAATGTCTATTCCAAGACTGGTTGCGGATATTTCAAAACAAGAATTAGTTGTAGGTTGGAGTGTTAAATCCGACAGAAGAACATTTGCAGAAATGTATTGCGATTTTTCAAACACTGATTTAAGAGAAAAATTAACAACAATAAAATGTCCTTCTCTGATTTTATTAGAAGAATATTTTAAAAATGTAAAACCTGCGATTGAAGAACAATATAAAAACTTGAAAACTGCCAACTTACAATATTCCAACAAAGGACTCCATTTTATAATGTATGACGACAAAGAATGGTATTTGAATCAGTTAAATAACTTTTTAAATTAATTACAATGAAAAAATTAAATTATTTTATCCCAACTAAACAAGGAATCCTAATTGGTGCCGCGGTTGGAATAGCAACAAAAAATATTGCCGTAGGTATTGTTCTGATTTTAATCTTTAGCTTAGCGTCTAAAATAAAATTAATCAAGCGATAAATGCAGGTGTTTGAAGAAATATATGAAAGCTATTGGCAAAAGATATTTCGCTTGTGCATGGGTTATGTAAACGATTATACCCTTGCACAAGACCTAACACAGGAAACCTTCCTAAGTGTTTGGGAACAACTGCCTAAATTTAGAAATGAATCCAACATAGGCACTTGGATTTTTAGAATTGCTTCCAATAATTGTTTGCGGCAAATTGAAAAACAAAAACGTTTCCCAAAAGCGCAATTGCCTTTAGATTTATCCGAAGAGAAGCAACATAATATGGAACCTCAAATTCAGTTTTTATACAAATGTATTGCTGAACTTCCGGAAATGGATCGTATTATTATTTCATTGGAACTTGAAGATATAAAACAAGCCGAAATAGCAAGTATCGTTGGATTATCAGAAGCTAACATACGAGTGAAAATTAGCAGAATAAAAGAAAAATTAACACAAAAGTTTAGTAGAAATGAGCGATAATATAAATTTCAAAGACCTATGGGCTAAGCAAATATCCGTTGCGCCCAATCCAGAAAGTTTAATAGCTGAGATTAAAAAAATAAAACAATACAATTTAAGAAAGCTACTATTAACAAACGTCTTACTAATTGCTACATCTATATTTATCATCTTCATTTGGATGCATTATCAACCCCAGTTACTCACAACTAAAATTGGAATTATATTGATTATTTTGGCAATGGGGTTGTTTCTATTTGCTTATAATAATAGCTATTCTCTTTTCAAAAGCGATAAGAATTCACAAAACAATAGCGATTATTTAAAAGACTTATTAACCCTTAAAGCAAAACAGAAATTTATGGAAACCACTATGTTGAATTTGTATTTCATTTTACTTTCAATAGGAATTGGTTTATATATGTATGAATATACATCCCGAATGAAACCAATTTGGGGATTAGTAACTTATGGAATTACTTTTATATGGATTTTATTTAATTGGTTCTATTTAAGACCAAAGCAAATAAAAAAGCAAAGAGCAAAATTAGACACTATAATCTCCAAATTTGAAATGATAAACAATCAACTTAAGGATTGAAAATCTCAAAAAATAAATAACTTTTAGGTTAATTCAGCTGATTTAATTAATAAAGTGTCTAATAAACAAGGAACCACTAAAACATTTAACCGTGTAGAAGAAAGTCGGAATGCGTCATCACCATAACCGAAATCAAAGTCTGGATGGTTCGACACCTCGGCTTTTTGATATTCTGACTTTTAGAAAGTAATTTAAGGTTGAACATTAAGAAATGAAATTTCGGCCCTTGGCAAAGATTCTGTTGCTAACTTTATGCTATCCAAGCAACTTTTACATTTCGTTTACATTATTTAACGATTCCTTTACTTATGAGATGCAGAAAGACCTGTAGTTTTGTTGGAATTGAAAATTAAAATTATATAAAATATGAAAAAAGTTGTTTATGTGCTGATATTAGCGCTGCTTCTGATAAGCGGACTAGTATTCGCTACTCGGGAAATCAAAAATGAAACTTCTAAAAAGTCAGCCCCAAAGCCACTCTCTGCTGCTGAAAGGAATGCTGCATTGAAAAAATGGGAGGCTACCCCTGAAGGTATAAAGTTCAAAAAATGGGAAGCGGGTCCAGAAGGTCAAAAAGTGCTTGGCAGTGCGTCTAAAATAAGGAAGCATATTAAAGCATCTACCAATATGGAGGCAATTATAACCTCTCTTTCTCTTCCGCCAGGCTCACGCTTAGGTTTTGGAGTGATGGTCAGGATAAATGGTGACGATTTTATTCTTAGTTTTGGGCCAGAAAAGTCTACTGAATTTCAGCAATTGCATAACCTGAAAGTTAAAGACAAAATAACAATTAGAAGCCATTTTGTATCGTACGCGCCCAAATATGCCTATCCAATAGTAGCGGGAGACTATGTAGAACGAGATGGCAAAATAATTTATAAACGTGCCCCTGGCAAAGGCGGTTGCTGAGTAAAGCAATAATGGAAATTCTTTACCAAATCTAGGGATAAAGAACTACAGGTTGGGTTATATCTTTGGTAGAATACTACAATGGAAAGCTATGTTTTTCAAAAAATAAAGTTGTAGCCAAGATTGACGGTATTAAAATGGCCTTTTTGACTATCAAAGGTGGTTACAAAGACGACTATATGTATAATCTAATGTGTGATAAATCTGAAACTCATGGGGTCGAAATAAAAGGTATGGGGCATTATAGTTATTATGACAAAACCTTTACTAATTTTTATACATAAAAAAAATGTTTGACAATCCTATTCCAAATAGAACGTCAGCTGTCAACATTTGGTAGAGTAGCAGAAAGTCGGAATACTACATCATATTTACCGCAATCTACTTTTTGGTGGTTCGACAAGTCGGCTTTGTTTTCGGTTCGACATAAGGTCGAACACGACATAAGCCCCATTTTGATTCTTATTAAATTTTTCCTATTTTTGTTTGGACTAAAGTTCCAAAACATGATAAATACTTAGAGATTTTAGTAAACTTTAAAAACAACCAAATGAATCAAAATCACCTTTCTAGAAGAAATGTTATGCAATTAATGAGCGTTACAGTCCTTGGCTCATTGGCTATTCCCAAAGAATCTTATTCCATGACAAATTGTAATGATTTTTTCGATGAAGAAATAGATACAATTCATATTAAAAAAGGAGAAGGCAAAATTGGTAAAATTGGAGGAATAGATATAATCACGAAGTTATCTAAACATCAAACAGGTGGAAATCTTGGGTGTGACGAAGCTACGCTAAAACCTGGTTTCTTAGGAGCACCTCCCCATCTGCATAAGAATTTTGATGAAATCTGTTTTGTCCTTGAAGGAACAGTCACAATTATGGTTGAAGACAAAATATTTGAAGTTAATGCAGGCGACTGGCACTTAAGACCTAGAAATAAAATGCACACCTTCTGGAACTCTTCTGAATCTACTGCTAGGTTTGTAGATATTTATATCCCTGGAGGACATGAAGATTATATGGCAGATTTGGCGAAGCTTTTTGAAAACAATGGACGTCCAAAAAAAGAGGATTTTACATTACTTGAACAAAAACATGACATAGTATATTTCTGGAATAAGCTCCCAGATATTATGTCGAAATATAAAGTTCATTTATAAAAATTCCTTTAGCATTTGGCAGAGTAGGAGAAATTCAGCATGCCGCATCACCCTAACCATAATCTACTTTTGAGTGGTTCGACAACTCGGCTTTTTTTGGTTTGCCATAAAGTCGAAAGCGATCTCGGCCCCCATTTTGAGTCTTTAAAATTTCTTGGTATTTTTACCAGGTCAAAGGGCCATGTTGATATTTCGATAGATACTTAAAGATTAGCGGCAACCCTAATTAACAACAGACAAGCTCTATGCTGACAGCAATTTAAAATGAAAACACTAGCTCTAATAGAATATTTCAATCAGATTCTTCCTTTGGATGAAAAGGAAATTGCTTTTCTTGAAGAGGTCGTTAAA
>DAIQBE010000182.1:0-6235 GCA_036781325.1 Leadbetterella sp.
TCTTCTTTTTACTATCCGTTTTGCTATTTTTTCCTCCAAATATTTGCGATTAAAAAAACTTTTTACCTATTTGAAGTTCAAATTATTGAAATACAGAAATTATGAGTTTTACGGATAAAGATATAAGTCAAATTGCCAAAAGAGGGAGCAATTTAGAAACTGTTAATGAACAAATAGAAAACTTTAGAAAAGGGTTTCCATTCTTGAATGTTATAAAGGCAGCAACAATTGGCGAAGGAATTATAAAATTAGATGAAATTTCAAAATCAGCGAATGTAGATTTATTTGAAAAATTAGCTTCCAAAAAGAAGTTATTGAAGTTTGTTCCCGCTTCTGGGGCAGCAAGTAGAATGTTTAAATCTTTATTTTCTGCTAAAGACGAATCTAAATTTGATAAGTCCGTTGACCAGTTTTTTTTGCAATTAAAGGATTTTGCTTTTTATCAAAGTTTAAAAAAAGTAATGAAATCAGAGAACAAACAAGATATTTTGGAGGGTTTGTTAAATGCTGATGGTTTAGATTATGGAGCAATGCCCAAAGGTCTTTTAGAATTTCACACCTATAAAGATAGCATTAGAACAGCGGTGGAAGAACACTTGGTTGAAGGGGCATTGTATGCAAATAATAAGGGACGGGTAAAGTTGCATTTTACTGTTTCTCCCGAGCATAAGAAAAAATTCAAACAGCTCTTAGCAAATGTATTAGTAAATTATGAAGAGAAATATAAGGTAAAATTTGACATAAGTTTTTCAGAGCAAAAGCCTTCTACCGATACCATTGCGGTGGATATGAACAATGAACCTTTTAGAGATAAAACAGGAAATATTTTGTTTCGACCTGCAGGCCACGGCGCATTATTGGAAAATTTAAATGAACAAGATGCTGAAGTGATTTTTATTAAAAACATTGACAATGTAGTACCTGATCATTTAAAAGAGGAAACAATTGCCTACAAAAAATCCTTAGCGGGTTTATTACTTCATTTCCAAAAACAAATATTTAAGTTTTCAAAAGCATTAGAAAAACCTAATGTAAGTGTTTATATGTTAAATAAAGCATTGAGGTTTATTAGAACTTCATTACAAGTAGAACCGCCTAAAGGATTTAGGTCTCTTTCTTATGATGAAAAATTATCTTATGCTATTCATAAGTTAGACCGACCTTTAAGAATATGCGGAATGGTAAAGAATGTAGGGGAACCAGGGGGAGGGCCTTTTTGGGTTAAAAATGCTGATGGCTCGGTTTCTTTGCAGGTGGTAGAGTCGGCCCAAATAAACATGAAAAACAAGAAGCAAAAGCAAATTTTCGAAATGGCAACTCATTTTAATCCGGTTGACTTAATTTGCGCTGTAAAAAATCATAATAAATTGAAGTATAATTTACTTGATTTTAGAGATCCTACCACTGGATTTATTACCGAAAAATCTCAAAGCGGAAAGCTACTCAAAGCTCAAGAATTGCCTGGATTATGGAATGGAGCGATGGCAAACTGGAATACGCTATTTGTCGAAGTTCCTTTAATTACTTTCAATCCAGTAAAAACTGTAAATGATTTATTGAGAAAGGAACATCAACCTGCCTGATAATCAATATCAAAATTGTTTTTTAGTAGCTGAAAAAGTTTTTTTGCTATCCCTTAAAACAAAAAATTGTTTTTCTAGAAAACTTCAAACGCTATTTGTATTTATGTTATCATTGACGGAAGAAAATTATCTAAAAACCCTTTATCATCTAGGTATGGGGGAATCCGAGGTAAGTGTTTTGGATTTGAGTGTAGGGTTATCCATAAAAATGCCTACCGTAAATTCTATGGTAAAGAAGCTTTCAGAAAAAGGGTTGGTTAACTATGAAAAGTATCGACCCTTGAGTTTGACAGAAAAAGGCAAAAAAGAAGCGGGTTTAATTATTAGAAAGCATAGATTAACAGAAATTTATTTGGTAGAAGAAATGGGCTTTGCTTGGGACGAAGTTCATGAAATTGCAGAGCAAGTTGAGCATATCAAGTCAGTTGCTTTTTTTAATAAAATTTCTGAAATATTAAACCATCCCAAAGTGGATCCTCACGGTTCACCAATTCCCGATGAAAATGGAGTTTTGCCTGCTTTGAATTATGTAAAACTTAGTGAATGTGCTATAAATGATGTTGTTACGTTTGCAGGAGTTGCAAATTCATTAGATAGTTTTTTAAGACTATTAGGGAATATTAATTTAAAATTGGGAGAAACTTTAATAATAAAAAGTCATCAAGATTTTGACAAAAGCATGCAAATATTATTTTCGGATAAAATTGAAAATTTAAGTGAAACAGTCTGCCAAAATATTTTAGTTCTAAAGAAAAGCTAAAGTGATTTAGCTTTTCTTATTTTTTTACCCCTTCAATCGTAGTATCAATTCCATTAAAATCATACTTTGCTTTTATGTTTTGGTTGGATACTTTTGCTATTTCTTTTCCTTCTGACGAAAGGGAAACAGAGCCATCCGTATTCTCTTTAAGCGTAAGCTTATCATAATTCTCGCGGCTTAATTTATCTTTTCCATCCAAAGTTTCCTTAAGCTCTACTACTAAACTTACTTCATTATCCATTTTTTTGGTGACAATAAATTTTATATCTAAAATTGTTTTTCCAGAAATAAACGGCATTGGAATTAGGGTGCCTCCAATATTTATAGATTTGGCAATATAATCTCCTGACATTTGGTCTGCTAAAGATATTTTTATTTCATTTTTTGAACAAGATGAAATTAATGCTGCGACAAATAGAATAGCAATACTTTGAGCAAATGACGATTTCATTTTTTTGATTAATACAAACATAATTGGCATAATTTTAGTAATATTGTAATGGTACGTCATATTTATTCTCAAAAAACATACCGTAAAGACATAAATAGTCTTTTTTTTTAAAAGAAAACTTTCAGAATATTTTGAAAATTCAAAATAACTATTTTAATTTGGAACTTAATGTGCGTGCTATAAATATAATATAAGATAATTTTATGGAATTAAAAGAAGCGAAAGATCGGTTTATCCACACGTGGGGTACCTTGGCCACTCAGTGGGGGATCAACAGAACTATGTCGCAAATTCACGCTTTGCTTTTACTTTCTTCTAGGTCATTAAATGCAGATGAAATTATGGATGAACTTCAAATTTCAAGAGGGAACGTAAACATGAACCTAAGAGATTTGATGACATGGGGTCTTATTTATAAACAATTGGTGCCCGGCGAAAGAAAGGAATTTTTTCATGCTGAAAAGGATATTTGGAAAGTGGCTCGTCAGATAGCTAGAGAAAGGAGAAGACGAGAAATTGCTCCAATTTTGGAATCTATGGATGAAATTAAAAAAGGACTTCCAGCTGATTCTGAAGAAAACAAGGAATTGCTTAAAATTATAGCTGATATTAATACAGTAGCGGGTTTTGCCGATAGTACTATAGAAATGGTAATTAAATCAGAAGAAAGTTGGTTAAAAACCAATTTCTTAAAGTTATTTAAATAGTGGTTTTTGAAATAACAATTTAACTGTATCTTATCATTGATTCGATACAGTTTTTTATTTAGGGAAAGCCCTCTCAATTTGCTTTTTTTTATTCCAAGGTGCGGTGGTTTGCCTTGACATATCATATAGAATATACAATACGATGGCTAAAAAAATTAAGAATATAGTTCTAAATATATTTCTATTTTTTTTATTCATTTTCGTATAAATCTTTTACATCTATTCTAAATTCAATTTTACCAGCTTTTTGAGAGATTTCATTCCATTTCAAATCTTCAAATGATACTAAAACCGCAGTGGCTTTTTCAAAACTTCCTCCCACATCTTCTTTACATAAATAGTCGGTAAAAAAAGAAACCTCAGGATTGTGTCCAACTATTGCAACGCAAGAATATAATTCTGAAATGCTATTTACTAAAGCAAGATAGTTTCTTGGACCACTTCCAAATAGCCCCTCTTCAGCTTGTATGTTATCTGTTTCGAATTTTAACTGTTCAGCTATATATTTTGCAGTTTCCATTGTCCTTACAGAAGGACTTGAGAATAACTGATTAATACCAAGATTTAAGCTGGCTAAATGTTTGCCTAAGCGTGCTGATTCCATAGTGCCTCTAGAAGTAAGCGATCTATCAAAATCTCGTATCATTAAAGAGTTTGTAGGTTCTTCTGCACTAGCGTGTCTTATAAGTAACAAATATTTTTTCATTGCTAAAGTTTTAATTTTGGATTTATTTAGGAACTTGATTTACCAATATTTTATTTAAAATAGAAGGGAAAAATCTCTTCAAATAAACAGCAAGAATTTCTATTCCACCCATGTAAATCTCGGATTTTTCTTTTTTAATACCGGAAACAATTTTTTTAGCACAAGTTTCTACTGACATTCCTTTCAATTGATTCGTATCTTTTTTTCCGTATTTAGTACCATCGGTTGCTAAAGAGTTTACCGAAATGTCTGTGTTAATATAGCCAGGGCACACAATAGTTACTTTAATGTTGTTTTCATAAACTTCTGACCGTAGTGCGTCAAAAAAACCATGAAGTGCATGTTTAGATGCACAATACCCTGATCTCCAAGGTGAGCCAAGTTTTCCTGAAACGCTACTTGTTACAACAAAATGCCCAAAGTTTTGTTTAATCATTATCGGTAAAACCAATTTTGTGAGTGCAATTACTCCAAAATAGTTAATCTCCATAAGTTTTCTGTAAACTTCCATAGTAGATTCTATCGCATTGCCTCTTTGAGAAATACCTGCATTGTTGTATAAGACGTCAATTCTTCCAAATTTGTTTATAACTTGTTGGCATAACCCCTCCAATTCTTTAAAGTTTTCAACATCCATTGGAAGTACCATACTATTCTCATCCGATAGTCCAGTTGCTTTTTTTACTCTTTCTAGTTCATCTTTCCTTCTGGCCGACAAGACAAGTTTAGCACCATTTCTGGCAAGCTCTAAAGCTGTGGCTTCTCCTATTCCTGAGGAAGCCCCCGTAATCCAAACTACCTTATCTTTTAAATCTTTCATTTTATTTTATTCAAATACAAATATACCATTAAATAAAAAAGGACAAACACTTAATGGTATTCGTCCTTTAATTTTTTTTAGTTATTATTCTCAACCGTAACCACCCCTAAATTTATAGGAACTTGAAACTTTATCAATTGCTAAAATATAAGCGGCTAAACGTAAAGAAACATTGTATTTTTGGGAAATGTCAAAAACGTTGTTAAAAGCATCTTTCATTGCTCTATCACATCTTCTATTTATTCTGTCTAATGTCCATTTATATCCAATTCTATTTTGTACCCATTCGAAATACGAAACAGTTACGCCTCCAGCATTAGCTAAAATGTCTGGTACAACCATTATCCCTTTTTCATTAATGATATCATCGGCTTTAAATGAGGTTGGGCCATTTGCTCCTTCCACAATTAATTTAGCTTGAATTTTGGCTGCATTGTCTTTTGTTATTACATCTTCTTTAGCAGCAGGAACTAACAAATCTACTGGAAGAAAGAGTAATTCTTCCGCGTCAATTTTTTCAGCTCCGTTAAATCCTTCTAAGGTTCCATTGTTGGCGTTTCTATAGGCAATTGCTTTTTCAATGTCTATTCCTTTGTCGTTATAATATGCACCTGATACATCGCTTATTCCAACTATATTTACTCCTTTTTCCTTCAATAATAATGCAGCAAAAGATCCTACATTTCCAAAGCCCTGGATGGCAGCAGTTGATCTATATGGATTAAGTTTTAACTTATCCATTGCAGCAAGCGCAGAAACCATAACTCCTCTTCCCGTAGCTTCGGTTCTGCCTAATGAGCCACCCAATACTAATGGTTTACCAGTAACCACCGCTAAGGTTGTTTGACCTTTTGCTTTTGAGTATTCATCCATTAGCCAAGCCATTTCTCTTGGTCCCGTACCCATATCTGGAGCAGGAATGTCTTTGTCTGGTCCAAAAATATCTAACATTGATAAAGTATATGCTCTCATTAATCGCTCCATTTCGCCGGAAGACATATTTCGAGGATTGCAGGCGATTCCTCCTTTTGCGCCGCCGTAAGGAATGTCTACAACAGCACATTTCCAAGTCATCCATGCAGCTAAGGCTCTTACTTCGTCTAAAGTAACATCAGGGTCAAATCTAATACCGCCTTTGCCTGGGCCTAAGATGGTGGAGTGAATTACACGATATCCTTCAAAAACATGAATTTTGCCGTTGTCCATGG
>DAIQBE010000183.1:0-6222 GCA_036781325.1 Leadbetterella sp.
CTAGAGCCAAAGATGGCGATGGAGCTGCAACAGCTTTGAAAGATTTTGCTACTTCATTTTGTTCTATCAATTCTTTTCACTTAAACGGAGATCAAAGCAAAACAGGCAAATCGAGTTTTACCTATAGACCATTTACTTTAGAAGGAAATTTTGCCTATGCGGCTGGTATTCAAGAAATGCTATTACAAAGTTATGCTGGTTTTATTGAGGTATTCCCAGCAATTCCAAATAACTGGACCGACGTTTCCTTTAGTAATTTACGAACGGAAGGAGCGTTTTTAATAAATGCTAAAAAAGTAGAAGGCCATGTAGATGAAGTAAGCATCTATTCAGAAAATGGTGGTAATTGTAAACTAAAGTTGCCATTTAAAACCTTTTTCATATTTGAAAAAACTGGGGTAGATGAAATAAAAAACGAGGGGGAATTTATGATTTTTCATTTAAACACAAAGGGAAGAATTACTATAAAAAATGGATATGAGTAATAAATATTTGTTAGAAAAAATTCTCTTAAAATTTTTAAAAACAATTCACTTTCTTCAATTTTGGCTATGAAAAGAATTTATAAAGTATAATATTGTATCAAACTTATGGAGCACAAAGCAGTTTCAATTAGACCATTTATAGGTGCAAAAAACTTCCAAATCTCTCGAAATTTTTACCTTGATTTAGGATTCGAAGAAGTAATATTGGGAGATAATTTTTCATATTTTCATTCAAAAAATATTGGGTTCTATCTACAAGATGCCTACGTAAAAGATTGGATAGACAATTCAATGGTCTTCATGGAAGTGGAAGGCGTTTATAGCTTTTATAATGACCTAATAGCCTTAGATCTACCAAAAAAATATGAAGGAGTAAGACTAGTTCCAGTAAAAGAATTACATTGGGGAAAAGAATGTTTTTTGCACGACCCTTCTGGAATATTATGGCATTTTGGAGAATTTAATAAAAAAAATGAATAAGAAATTAGTTAAGGCTTTTTCAAAAATTGAAATTACTAAATACCAAAGAGGCATAAATCGACCTTGGGCTATAGTTAATTTAACATTCTAATAATTGAATTTAGCTAGTTTACAAAATAAAAATTACCATTTTATCTATATTATTAGCTTGATAGTCCTAGTTATTAAAGCCTTTAATTGACCTCTTTAAAGCTTTTTATAAAAATATGGATATTTTTAAAAGAATTAATAATTGAATGGGGCCAGATTTAGATAGACACCAAACTAAGATTAGCCTGAATAATCAAAAAGTTAATTAGAAGACTCGAGTTGTATTTTAAAAATTTATTACAAACCAATTTCAGAATACTATGAAGACGAAGCGAAGACAACTCACGCTATTTGTAAATAAAAATGACTCCATTGAAATCGAAGAAGTTAGAAAAAAATACAATCTGATACAATTTCAAATAATTGCGGCCCATGTTACTCTTTGCAGAGAAGATGAGCTATTAAATCTCAAACAAGTTATAGAAAACCTGGAAAAAAATGATTTCAATAAGCTTCAAATGTCATTTGAAAAAGCAATTCGATCCTCAAACCAAAAAGGAGTTCTCTTACCAGCGAAAGGTTTTGAATCATTTCAAAATCTAAGAAAAAATGTATTAAATGGAAGTATTAAAGTGCCCAAAAACTTAAATCCGCATATTACACTTTTGCATCCAAGAAATGCCAGTTTAACCGATGAAATATTTAATGAAATATCAGAGTATAAATTTCCTCAAAAAATAAATTTTTCAAAAGTCAGTCTAATCGAACAAGAAATAGACTCGAAATGGGAAATTCTTAGAGAGTTTGATTTAAAATAATCAAACTTAAGTTTAAATTACTTTATATGAAGCAAGCATATCACATTTTAAACGGAGACTTTTTGACTTCAGAATTAATTCACACGGTTAATAATTCCAATGTAATAGTCTGTCGCGAATGCTTAATTGAAGGAGAAGTCGATGCTAAAAATCTAGGAGAATTTTGGTCAATAAGAGCAAAATTCATCGCCCATTCCTATAATGAAACAATCGAAAATTATTATAGTAAAGTGGTTTCAGAATTTGACAAAATTAAAGTAATTCCTCCAAATTCTGAAGTTTGTCTATGGTTTGAAAATGATCTTTTTTGCCAAATAAACCTATGGTTTATGCTGTATTTATTGAAAGAAAAAACAACATTGAAACTTTACCGGATTTTTCCAATCATCCAGAAAAATGAAAATAAATGGATAGGGTTTGGAAATGCTAATGTTAAAGAATTAAAAATGGCGTATAAAAATAAAGTATTGTTTTCTGAAAGTGATAGAATGCTAAGTATAAATCTTTGGGAAGCATTTCAAAAAAGTGATTTTAAAAAATTAAAAGAATTATCTATTCAAAATTACAATTGCTTTGAATATTTAGAAGAAGTTTGTCAAGCTCATATTGACAGATTTCCAATTTATGATTCAATAGGGTTACCTCAAAAATTACTAAATGAAATCATAACTTCTTCTAAATCAACAGATTTCGAGTCTGTTTTTTCGGAATTCTCTGAAAAATTTGGCATATTTGGCTTTGGAGATTTACAATTAAAAAGAATGTATAATCAACAAATGAAATTGACATAAATTTTAAATTGAAAAATCCTATAGCCTTAATTCCTAAAACTAATCGGAACTTAAAATCGAAAATTTGGTCGATAACAGAAACCCCCTTTTGGTTTTACCTCGAATTCAGATACTATTCCGCTTTTTTTGGCTTTTTGATGCAAAAAATCCTAGTCCGCATTATTCAAAAATTTCTCATCTTAAAATTCATAATTATGATTTACTTTCTTCAATTTTACTAAAAGATTTAACAATAAAACATGTATATGAAAAAGCTATTGATTTTACTTTTTTTCTCCATCCAACTATTTGGACAGAAAACCCAAATTTATACACTAGCAAAATTGCACGAACAAGGAAAATTAAAATACGCTAATCGATCAGCCAAAGTAGAAACCACTGGAAATAAAAGCTATATAAAATTATCAGATCAACAAGGCGAAGGACTGGTTTGGCTTCCTATTTCTAGTTTTAAAAACGGGGAAATAGAAATTGAAATGCAAGGCAAAGATGTATTTCAACGAAGTTTCATAGGTATTGCTTTTCATGGATTAAATGATAGCACTTATGATGCGGTATATTGTAGACCATTCAATTTTTACGCAAAAGATAGTATCAGAAAAATTCACGCCATCCAGTATGTGTCTCATCCGAATTATACTTGGAAAAAACTTAGAGAAGAAAGAAATGGCCAATTTGAAAAAGAGATTTCAAATGCTCCAGACCCCAATAGCTGGTTTAAAATGAAAATTAATGTGGAAGACAATTTGGTTAAAGCTTACATTAACAATGCCATAAATCCTTCATTAATTATTAACAAACTAAATGATAGAACAAATGGCAAAATCGGTATTTTTGTGGGTGATAATAGCGACGGAAATTTTTCAAGTATAAAAGTGAGGAATTCGAAATTTTAACTACTTAAAACCTCTTTTTAAAACAAACTATGTCTATGAAAATTGCAGTACTTTTGTTTGATGAATTTGAAACTCTGGACGTTTTTGGACCAGTTGAAGTTTTCGGTTGCCTAAAAGGACTATTTCAAATTAAATTTTATTCTGAAAATGGAGGAATTGTAAAAAACAGCCATGGTGTTTTAATCCAAACTCAAAATCTAAACGAAATTGAAAACGAAGTCGATATCTTTCTTATTCCAGGTGGCTACGGCACAAGGGTAGAAGTAGAAAATGAGAATTTATTGAAGGCAATAAAGTCAATTGATAAAATTAGTAAAAACGTATTTACAGTTTGCACTGGAAGTGCTTTGTTAGCAAAAACAGGTCTTTTGGATGGAAAAGTGGCAACTTCAAACAAAAAAGCATTTGATTGGGTAATGACCCAAGGCGATAAGGTGCTGTGGAAAAGAAAAGCCAGATGGACAAAAGATGGAAAATATTACACATCAGGAGGAGTAAGTGCGGGCATTGACATGTCTCTGGCATTTTTACAAGAAAAGTATGGTTTAGATTTCGCTAGAAATACCGCTTTTGGTATAGAATATAACTGGATAGAAGATATGGAGGAAGATAATTTTTATTCAGAATATTTAAAGTAAAATAATAGTTAGTGTTGGAGCTTAATTGTTCCCTTTAGGATTCCAAAAGTATTATTATCCGTACTAAAAACTTTATTTTTCATAGTAAAATAGGTTTAAAATTTTAACATTTCAATTCCTTCCATATAAAACTAAAATGAATGAAAAAAATTTGTCTACTATTTTTTATTGCTAATCTTGCATTTTCCCAAAATCAAGAAGTCAAACCCCAATCCAATGATTGGTTAGTAAATCCCATTTCTGAAAAAGCTCAAGTAATTGTTCAGAACAACATAATCACATTAAACAACGGTTTAGTAAAACGATCCTTTGTGATACAACCCAATTTGGCTTGCTTTGACTTTGTTAATCTAAGTACCGGCCAGCAGCTACTCCGAGCCATAAAACCTGAAGCTCAAATAAAAATTGATGGAAAAGAGTATGCCATCGGAGGGCTAAAAGGCCAAAAAGAAAATGCATATTTCCAGAACCAATGGTTAGAAAAACTAAGAATTGGTGAAAACGATTTTTTATATGAAAAGTACAATGTTTCAGAAATTAATCCAAGAATAAACTGGAAATCAAACACTTGGCCCAAAAACATAAAAAACGGAACAGGCAAAAAGCTTTCGCTATTTTTTGTTTCCTCCTCTCCGAATCTTTCAGGAGTACAAATAACCATAAACTATGAATTATACGATGGAATCCCCTTGATTGTGAAATCATTAAGTGTTACAAATAATGGAAATAAAACTTTTAGAATAGATCGAGTCGTGAATGAAATATTGGGTTTGGTGGAAGAAGAAAGTGCTGTGGTCGGAAAACCCGAAGAAATGAAAAAACAGCATGGAATTTATATTGAAACAAATTACGCATTCAACAATGCCATGCGATATGACATTAGCGACCAAACAACACATTGGAAAACTGACTCAGCCTACACTTCCCAAGTAAACTATTACTACCAAACTCCTTGTCTGCTGGAAATATACCCCGAAAAAGCCCCTGGTATTGATTTAAAACCTCAAGAAACATTCAACTCGGTCCGAACTCACGAATTACTTATGGACAGCTATGATAGGCAGAGACGAGGTTTGATGATAAAAAGAATGTATAAAACCGTGGCACCTTGGACTCTCCAAAATCCAATTTTTATGCATTTGGTAAGCAAAAACGACACAGAAGTTAAAACGGCAATCGACCAATGTGTGGCCACGGGCTATGAAGCGGTGATTTTAAGTTTTGGAAGTCATCTAAATATGGAAGATAGTTCTGCCTCAAATATCCAAAAATGGAAAAATTTAACGGACTATGCCCATCAAAGGAAGATTTTATTAGGCGGATATTCCCTATTTAGCTCTAGAAAAATCAGTGACGAACATGATGTAATTGACCCAAAAACAGGCAAACCTGGAGGTGCATTTTTTGGAAATGCCCCTTGTTTTGGTAGCCAATGGGGCTTAGACTACAGAAAAAAAATTAAACATTTTTTCGAGAAAACGGGATTCGATATTTGGGAAAACGATGGCCCTTACCCTGGAGATGTTTGTGCCTCGAAAGTACATCCAGGGCATCGTGATTTAGAGGATTCACAATGGCAACAAATGGAAATTCAAAAAGATTTATATCGATGGCTAAATGAAAAAGGAGTTTATATTAACGCCCCAGATTGGTACTTTTTAGATGGAACGCACAAAATTGGCATTGGTTATAGAGAGGTAAATTTTTCATTACCAAGAGACCAGCAAAGGATTTTAAACCGTCAAAATATTCATGATGGCACAATTGAAAAAACCGGAGCCATGAGTTGGGGTTTTGTTCCCCTAACAAAATATCAAGGTGGAGGCCCCGAAGCAGTTTTGGAACCTTTGGAAACTCATTTAGAAGATTATAAACAATTGATGATTCAATATTATGGAGCAGGAGTACAAGCTTGTTTTCGGGGGCCAAGATTATATGATACTGAAAAAACTAGACTAACTGTTTTGGAAACAATAAATTGGTATAAAAAGTATCGTGAAATACTCAATTCAGATATAATACATCTCCGCCGTGCAGATGGAAGGGAGTGGGATGGCTTACTACATGTAAACTCAAACCTAAAA
>DAIQBE010000184.1:0-6216 GCA_036781325.1 Leadbetterella sp.
AATCTTTGGATTATAAATCTGATATTACTACCGGACCATGGAGAGCCCCTATTACTAATTTTTTAGCATATGCTGAGCAAGCATTTTTAGATGAGGTTGCTTTAGCTGCTGGAAAGGATGTGGTTCAATTTAGACTAGAGTTATTAGAAAAAGTAAAGAAAAATCCTGTTGGAAAAATTACATATGAGCCGGCTAGATTTGAAGAAGTAATTAAAACGGCTGCTGCAAGATCTAAATGGGGAAAAACTAAAAAAGGTGTATCCCAAGGTTTCAGCGTTTATTTTTCCCATAATTCTTATGTAGCTCAAGTTGCTGAAATGGAAGTTAAGAAAGGGAAAGCAATTTTGAAAAAAGTATTTGCTGTTACAGATTGCGGTATTGTAATAAATCAGAGCGGTGCAAGAAATCAAATTTATGGTGCCATCGTGGATGGAATAGGACATGCAATGTATGGAAACTTAAATTTTGAAGAAGGTGTGCCTCAACAAAATAATTTTGGTGCCTATAGATTAATTAAGTTTAATGAAGTTCCAGAAGTTGATGCGTATTTTATTGAGAATGGGGTAGATCCAACCGGTTTGGGCGAACCTGCATTACCTCCAACAGGTGGTGCAGTAGCCAATGCTTTTTATAAAGCAACTGGTAAAAGGCTGTATAAACAACCTTTTATTAATGAAGATACAAATATTGGCGAATTGCTATAAATAAAAAGAGGAGGGTCAAGTCCTCCTCTTTTATTTTCAATTTTTATTCTTTTACAACTTTACTTGCTCCTGACAAATCTTGTTTTATTTCAGGATTGCCTTTATAGTTTACTTTGCTAGCTCCGCTAGCTTTTATTGTTAAAGTTTTTGAAACACTTAATTCTGCTCTGCTAGCACCCGAAAGCTCAAGATAAGCTTCTATACTATTTGAATCAAACGCATCAAGACTGGATGCACCCGTTATTTCTGCATCTATTTTAGTTACAGTTAGAGGGAGAATTAATTTTGATGCCCCTCCAATACTGGCGGTTAAATTTTTAACGGTGTTTTTTATTCTTAATACGGATGCTCCAGAAATTTTTGCAGTAAAATTTGTAAACATTTCAAAACCAGATATTTCCGTGTCAGAAGCTGATTTACCTTCCAACTCTATAAGGTTTGGAGTTGAAATTTCAATTTCCATTTTGTATCGTTGAGGCCTTTTGATTCTTATTCTGTCATCATATCGTATATCTAATTTTCCATTAGTGACCACAACTTCTAAATCGTCTATGTCATCCCCAGATCCTTTTGCCGATATTTTTGAAACATTTGCTTTTTTTATCGTTACAAAAAAAGCATTATTAAGTTCAACTCTATCAAAATTTGAAAGACTGAACTCTTTTGTTTCGAAACCTCTAGGTGGCACACCTTCTTTAAATAAAATCTTGTCACAATTGGCAAATACTAAAACACAAAAGACAAAAATTAACTTTTTCATACTATTTTATTTTTTTTTGCTATAAAACTTTTATTATATAAGAATTATTTCATCCATAATGAAGTTTATTAATTAGAACAACTTAAAGATGATTTTTTTTAATAAAAGTTGCTTTCAATTTAATTAATTTTTATGGATCCTTATGCTGCTCTTCGATATCGTGAGTTTCGATATTTCGTTTGTGCTCAATTTCTTTTTACTGTAGCAATTTTAATTCAAGAAATAGTAATTTCCTATTATTTATATGAACTTACTAAGGACCCGCTAGCCTTGGGCTTGGTGGGTTTATTTGAGGCAATACCGTATATTTCGTTGGCTTTATTTGGGGGCTATGTGGCTGATAAGTATGAAAAAAAGTATATTTATTTAATTAGTTTCGCTGTAGTTGCCTTAGTAACTATTTTACTTATTATTTTTCTTTCCCCATCCTTAAATATGACGCTTTCTCCAGAAAATCAACCATGGATAATCTATTTGTGTGTTCTAATTTTTGGTATAGCAAGAGGATTTTATAGCCCAGCTTGGTCTTCTCTTAAACCTTTCTTGGTTAAGCCAGAGCATTATTCAAATTCTGCCTCATGGAGCTCGCAATTCTGGCAAATAGGTAGAATCATTGGGCCAGTAATTGGTGGTTTTTTTTATGCTTATATTGGTTTAATTAATTCACTTTATGCCGTATTGTTGATATTGTTTTTTACAATTTATTTCGCTTCAAAAATTGAGAAAAAACCAATAAAAAATCAAAACACTGGTTCTATTATGGAAAGTTTAAAAGAAGGTTTTGTATTTGTAAAGAAAAATAAAATAATGTGGTATTCCATAGTTTTGGATATGTTTTCTGTACTTTTTGGCGGAGTTATTGCAATTCTGCCAATTTATGCAAAAGATATTTTAAACGTTGGCGTAGAAGGATTAGGCTTGTTAAGAGCTGCCCCAGGAGTAGGTGCGGTTTTGGTTATGTTAGTAACAGCATATTTTCCACCTACTAATCAAGCTTGGCGTAATATGCTATTAGCTGTTGCCGGTTTTGGAATAGCAACTTTAGTATTTGCTGTTTCAGAAAATCTGTTAATATCATTAGTTGCATTGTTTTTTACTGGGGCTTTCGACAGTATCAGTGTAGTAATACGTTCTACAATTCTTCAAATTTTACCTCCAGATAATATGAGAGGTAGGGTAAGTTCTGTAAATGGAATATTTGTAAGTACTTCTAATGAATTAGGGGCATTTGAGTCAGGAATTGCCGCAAAAATGGTAGGAGTAGTGCCTTCGGTACTTTTTGGAGGAATAATGACCTTGACCGTTGTTGGATATATTTATAGCCAATCGAAAGAATTGTTAAAAATAAAATTGGTAAAATTTTATGAAGCCTAGCATTTTTAACTTATTTGTTTCGCTAGAAATTCAATTCCTTCTATAAAACTTTTTGGTTTATAGCCCAAATTATAGATAGCTTTATCAAGGATGAACCCAGTTTTTGCAGGTCTTTTAGCCTCTTGTTGAAAAACTGACCCATCTACTTCTGTAATTAGAGATTTGTTTAAATTAAAAAAATCGGCTGTCATTGTAGCCATTTGAAAAGGGCTTAATAAATCTTTGCCAGAAATATTATATATTCCTTTAGCTTCTTTTTCAGCAATTAAAATGCAACCATCTGCTAAATCTTCGGCTAGAGTTGGTGTACGCCATTGGTCATTAACCACTTTGATACTCTTTCCAGTTTCAAGAGAATTTTTAACCCATAGAATAATATTTGATCTACTCATATCATGGGCAATACCATAAACTAATACTGTTCGTGCTATTGCCCATTTGATCGAACTATTTATTATTAATTTTTCGGCTGCATATTTACTCCATCCATAGAAACTTAATGGGTTTGCAACTTCTTCTTCTGTGTAGGGACCAGTTTGGCCGTCAAAAATAAAATCTGTTGATAAATGAATTAAGAATGAATTGCTGGATTGGCAGGCATTTATTAGGTATTCTACTGACTTTACATTTAATTGCCAGCATTCTTCCTTTTTTGTTTCACATAAATCTACATTAGTCATCGCAGCCGTGTGAATAACAACATCAGGTTTTTCTATTTCAAAGAGGTCTGAAATTTCTTTTTCTACGGTAATGTCTAAAGGGAAATATTTATATCCAGTTTTAAATGGAAGCCTATTAATGCCTTTTGCAGTTGCAATAATTTCAAATTTAGTATTTTGAACTAATTTTTCAATTAGTTTTTGACCTAATAAGCCATTTGAGCCAGTAACCAGTATCTTTTTCAAGAATTAAATTTTAAAATTGGAGAACGAAAACTAAAGGTACGAATATTTATACTTTTTTGAAATTTTCTTTCTTCTCATTTTTTTTGCTTTCATAAACATTTTTACGTCTGTAACTGGTCTATCGGATTCATCTTTTTGGGCTGAAGCAATTTTATCTATAAGTTCAAAATTATCCAGCATTTCTCCAAAAACAGTGTATTTATTATCTAAAGCTGGTGTTCCACCAATCGCGACATAATCGGCTTTCTGTTTATTTGAATAGGTTATTCCATTGGATTTTTCAACTTTACTTATTTCTCCATCATCCAACTTTTTTCCTTGAACAATGTAAAATTGGCAAGGACTCGATTTTTTTTCGGGGTTGTTGTTTCTTGCAGCTGCCAAAGCACCTTTTTTGTGTACGCGCAATGGCGTAAATTCAAATGGTATATTATCTAGTTTAATTGATCCAGCGCCAAGTCTAGCTCCAGGTTTAGCATTTTTTGAATCAGGGTCTCCTCCTTGAATCATAAAATTTTCAATAACTCTATGAAAAAGTAGACTGTCATAGAATTTGCTTTTCACTAATTTTAAGAAATTAGCTTTATGGAGTGGGGTTTCATCGTAAAGTACAATATGGGCTGTTCCTAAACTAGTGTTTAAAGTGATTAATTGATCCGTTCTTTTCTTTTTTTGTGCTTCAGCTCGAAAAGTGCTGACTAAAATAGTAATTGCTATAATCCAAAGTTTCATTTTTGTAATTGATTTTTTATTTTTTCTAAAATTTCTTTTCCTCCTAAATTTAATATCTTTTCTGCCATTATCGTGCCTATTTCTTCGGCACTTTCTAAATCTTGTAAAATTATTTCTTGAATTTTATTTTTTCCATCTAAGCTTATTATTCCCGCTGTAAATGAAATTTTATTTTTCACATAAATGGCATTTCCAAACACCGGTATGGAACAGCCTCCTTTAAGTACTTTTAAATATTGTCGTTCGGCTAATAAACAGTTTTCGGTTTCAGGATGGTTACAGATTGATCTGATAGCTATTCTTTTATCAGGATCAATTTTTTTTGAAGCTTCGATAGCTATTGTACCTTGGCCTACCGGCGGTACTAGGTCAGTCGTGCTAAATTCGTGAATAATCAGATTGTCATAATGCATTCTATGCACGCCAGCAAAAGCCAATATTAGGGCATCACATCCCCCTGCTTCCATTTTTTTAATTCTGGTTTGGAGGTTTCCTCTCATATCCACAATCTTACATTTCGGAAAATTTGCTTTAAGCATTGCAACCCTCCTAGTGGAGGATGTTCCTATTACTATTTCATTACTTTGAAGATTTAAATCATGTAAATGACTTATTAGAACATCATTTGTTTTTTCTCTTTCCGAGAATGCAATAATCTCTAATTCATTTCCTAAATCTGATTGCAAATCTTTTGCACTATGTACCGCAATGTCAATACTGCCATTTAAAAGTTGTGCTTCTAATTCTTCTGTAAATACACCTTTACTACCAATTTTGGCCAGAGTTTTGTCTAAAATTTTATCTCCTTTGGTCTCAATAATAATTATTTCAGTTTTTATTCCTTTGTTTTCAAGCTGATTTTTTATGAAATTTGCTTGCCATAAGGCTAATAAACTCCCCCTTGTTCCAATTCTGATATTCATTTTAAAAAAGAAAAATGAATCCTATGATGCTATTAAATAAGCCCCAAAAGAATCCTAATAGTATTTGATTTAAAGTATGAGCTCCTAATTTTAATCTAGATGATGCTATAAAACCAGTTAAAATTAATATGTAAATTATTGGTTTAAAAAGAGAGCCTTCATCAAAGTTTATATTTAACATAAGGCAAATGCCTAATGTTCCTGATATAGCAGCGATATGAGCACTTATTTTTGATATAAAAGAAATAAGTCCTAATCCAATAATATTTGTTGACATTAATATTAATATTATCGAAGTAGGTTTTAATATTCCTCCTTTGGCAAATAGAAAGTAAGAAAGGGCAAGGTAAAAGCCAGCAATCAAAAAATATACTTTTGGCCTTTCATTTCTTTGGTCTATGTGAAGGGAGGAGATATGGTTTTTTTTAAATAACCAGTATACCAATAAAATTGGAAAAATACAGGTATAAATTAAAATAATAAGGCTTAGTGTAAAGAAGTTACGTATACTAAAAGCATTTAAGTATAAGGAAGACGGTGAAATGTAATAAAGAAAAATAAAAAAGTAAAATGGCAAAAAAATAGGATGAAATAAATAAGATATAATCTTTGCTAATTTGTTTGTCACCTTAAAACCGTTTATTTTACTATCAGGAATCCTTTAAGAATACAAATATAAACCATTTTTATTTGTTTACATTTCTTTTCTTAACCTTGCCACTGGAATTGCCAATTGCTCTCTATATTTCGCAACAGTCCTTCTTGCAATGTTATATCCTCGTTTTTTTAATAATTTTTCAAGCTTATCATCAGAAAGA
>DAIQBE010000185.1:0-6186 GCA_036781325.1 Leadbetterella sp.
AGAAATAGTTGATTTTTTTTACCTCATTAGCTCCCCAGCTTTTTAATTTTCTTCGAATAATAAAATAATTTATTCTAATACCACCAACTCTTTTAGGTAAGCTAAATAAACACCAATAGGCGTGTTTTTAAAACCAGCTTGGCAAAGTTAGAATAAACGGCTACTCCAGAAAACATTTTAGCACCATAAAATGCCTTAGTTTCTGAATTTTTGTTAAATTGACACGCAATTACAAAATCATCCTATACCTATATGAGAAATCTACTTTTTGTTTTTATTTTATTATCCAATCTTACTTTTGGTCAAGTGAAAAATGCACCTCCAAGAGCAGAGGGGGACGGGCCTTATTCAAAACTTATAATTAGGGGTGTAACTTTAGTAAACAGCACAGGAGCTCCTCCTATGGGGCCGGTAGATATAGTTGTTGAAAATAATCGAATTAAAGAGATAAAACAAGTAGGTTATCCTGGTGTACCAATTGACCCCAAGAAAAGGCCAAAAATTGCGAGTGGTGAAAAAGAGCTTGACTGTAGTGGAATGTATTTAATGCCTGGTTTTATCGATATGCACGGCCATATTGGTGGCAACTCTCAAGGAACACCTTCTGAATATGTTTTCAAACTTTGGTTGGCTCATGGAATAACTACTATTAGAGATCCTTCTGCAGGCAATGGCCTAAATTGGACCTTAGAGCATAAACAAAAGAGTCTAAAGAATGAAATTACAGCTCCAAGAATTTTAGCCTATACTGCATTTGGAATGGGTTCTGATACACCCATTTCTACTCCTGAGCAAGCTAGGATTTGGGTAAGAGAAAATGTAAAAAAAGGAGCAGATGGCATCAAGTTTTTTGGTGCAGAACCCGAAGTTTTCAAAGCAGCTTTAGAAGAAAATAAAAAATTAGGTTTAAGATCCGCTTGTCACCATGCTCAGTTAGAAGTAGCCAGAATGAATGTTCTTGCTACTGCCAAAGCTGGTCTAACTACTATGGAGCATTGGTACGGCCTTCCTGAGGCCCTTTTTGATGATAGAACACTACAGAATTATCCAGCCGATTATAATTATAATAATGAGCAGCACCGATTTGAAGAAGCAGGAAAGCTTTGGAAACAAGCCGCAGAGCCAGGGTCAGAAAAATGGTTTAAAGTCATGGACGAATTATTAAAGTTAGACTTTACTTTAGATCCTACTTTCAATATCTATGAAGCAAATCGTGACCTCATGATGACCCGAAGGGCAGAATGGCATGAAGATTACACTTTACCTTCACTTTGGCGTTTTTATGGACCAAGTAGGATAAGTCATGGTTCATATTGGCTAAATTGGGGAACTGAGCAAGAAGTACAGTGGAAAGAAAATTACAAAATTTGGATGCGTTTTGTAAATGAATATAAAAATAAAGGTGGAAGAGTTACTGCGGGTTCCGATTCAGGATTTATTTATCAATTATATGGATTTGCCTATATAAGAGAGTTGGAATTGTTGCGAGAGGCGGGTTTCCATCCATTAGAGGTCTTACGAGCAGCCACTATAAAGGGAGCGGAGGCTCTTGGATTAGAGAAAGAAATAGGTTCAGTAGAGATTGGAAAACTAGCAGATTTTGTAATTACGGAAGAAAATCCACTAGCAAATTTAAAAACATTATACGGCACCGGAGCCATTAAAGTTACCGAAAGCAATGAAGTGGTAAGAGTTGGAGGAGTAAAATACACGGTTAAAGACGGGATTGTTTATGATGCTAAAAAACTGTTAAATGATGTAAAAGTAATGGTGAAGAAAGCCAAAGACGAAGAAAATTTTGAACTCCTACAGCCCGGTATTAAAAAAGAGAAAGAAGGTAAATTGGGGAATTAATTGAAAAAACGTATTAGCCAATAATGCTTCGAATCCCATCAGAAATTCAAGCTCATCAATTTGAATCCTTGAAAATTCAAGATACTACTTTTGTAGCCTATCGAAGTGATGTATACCCCAGCAAGAACGACGTGTTTTTTGAAGAAAATGCTGTGATTTATGTTTTGGAAGGCGATAAAATTTTTAGCAGCTCTAATGCCGAGGTAAGAGTCCAAAAAGGAGACGTTCTTTTTATTAAAAGAGGCTATTATTTAATGTCAGAATCTATCAATGAGGCATATAAAAGTTTGGTGTTTTTTTTCGACGATAAATTGTTAAAAGAGTTTGTAGGTCAAAATTTGTCTTTGTTTGAAAATCGCACTTCTAGTCTAGAAAACAAAACTCTATTATTGATACTAAAATCTAATGAAGCCTTCGGTAAATATGTAGAGTCTATTCTTCCTTATTTTAAAACAAAAACTAAATATTTGAATCAATTTCTAAAACTTAAAGTGCAAGAATTATTATTGCATTTATTAGAATTTGACAAAGACGCTCAGCTTAATGATTTGCTTTTTTCTATTTATATAGGTCAGAAAACGGATATCGGTGATGTTCTAAATACTTTTTATTTGAAACCATTAAATTTGAACGAGCTAGCTCGTTTATCGGGAAGAAGTTTGTCTGCTTTTAAAAGAGAGTTTTCGATTCGTTTTGGTGTTTCTCCTGGACTATGGATAAAGGATAAAAAATTAGAACATGCAGCCTTCCTTCTAAAAAACAAAATGGGGAATGTAGAACAAGTATCCGAATCTATAGGTTATGAGAGTGTATCTCATTTTATAAAGAGTTTTAAAACAAAGTTTGGTCATACTCCTCATCAAGTTGGGAAATTGGCTTAAACCCAAAAAACGCATTAGAAAATCGTCTTTAATACTGGTCGAAGGCGACCGCCCTTGCTTCATCTGAGGGCCATCCCACCTATTTCCGATGATGTGCAAACCTATATCGATAGATATTTCAATGCTCTACCTAGCCATTTTGAAAAACCGTGCAACGGACCGTTTATTTCGCAAGAAAGTCTATTGAGTTTTTTGGCTTGAAACCCCCGGGAACCCTATCTCCATTAAAATATGCCGTTCAAATAAAATCTATGGCATCAAATCATGTATCGTGATTAACATTGCACTTAATTTATCTTATTTTGCTATGAGAGTTCTTATATTTTTTGTTTTATATTTTTATAGTTTCCTTTCTTTTTCTCAAACCCAAGTGAGTGGTTCGGAGGTTTCAGGTGAGCCATTTTCCTTAAAAGCTTGTGTTGATTTTGCTTTAGCAAATAATGTAAGTTTAAAGCAAACCCAGATGTCAGTTTCAAGTAGTCAAGTGGTTTTAGAACAGTCTAAATATTTGAAATACCCTACCGTAAACGGACAATTTGGTTTAAATGGAAATGCCGGTAGAAACGTAGACCCTTTTTCAAATTCAATTGTGACAAAAGCCATTGGAACAAATAATGTGGGCATTGGAGCCAACCTAATTGTATATAATGGCAATCAAGTTCAAAACACTATTTCTCGAAATGAGCTGAGTTTAAATGCCGCAAAAATGGATGTGGAGGCTCAAAAAAATAATGTGGCTTTACAAGTGGCTGTAGCTTATCTAAATGTTTTATCTTCTGAAGATTTAATAGAAGTAGCCAAAAAACAATTGGAAGTTTCCAATTTGCAATTGGAAAGAACCCAAAAACTAGTAAGAGCTGGAGCAATAGCCGAAACTAATCTTTTTGATTTAGAAGCTCAAATTGCCAATGATGAGTTGAGCGTAATTAATGCTGAAAACAGCCATGAATCTGCAATTCTAACTTTAAAACAAGCAATGAATGCTCCTTTTGAAACTAATATTAAGGTACTTAGAATTGAAGTTCCTAATCCTAACATGATTAACTACACGGAGAAAGCGAATGAAATATACCAAGTTGCAACAGGCTATTTGCCAGAAATAAAAGCAGGTGAATTAAGACTAAAAGTCGCTGATAGAAATATCGCGATAGCCAAAGCCTTAGGAAAACCTACCATTTCGGTAAATACATCGTGGGGAACTGCTTATTCTAGTGTTGCAAAAAGGCTTTTAGATGCAGGCACTTCTTCTAATCAAATTCCAGTTTCTGCTGATTTTCAAGGTCAGACCATCCCCTTCGTTATTAATTTCCCCCAACAAAATTTTAATAGAGAAAATATTCCTTATTTTAGTCAGATAGGAAATAACCAAAATCTTAATTTGGGTATTACCATGAGAATTCCGATATTTAATGGATATAATCAAAGATTCCAAACACAAGCCACCACCATCCAAAAAAAGCAAGTAGACCTTCAAATCCAAAATGTTAAGTTACAAATTAGGCAAACCATTGATCAAGCCTATATAACTATGCTCAATGCTCAGAAAAGATATTCAGCTACACTTGTACAAACTGCCGCTTTAGAAAAGTCTTTCAAGGCTACCGAAAGTAGGTATAGTGCTGGAGCTGGAAATTTTGTAGATTATAATTTAGCAAAAACCAATCTAGATAGAGCAAAATCTAATTTAGTAGTAGCAAAATATGACTACATATTTAGAATAAAAATATTAGACTTTTATCAAAATAAGCCCTTAGAATTTTAAAAAATAGAAAATATAATGAAAAAGAAATCAAATAAAATCTGGTGGATACTTTTAGGTGTTGTGATTGTCGGTTTAACTTTTTTCTTGATTGGGAAAAAAATGGGGTGGATAATGGCAGCGAAACCCACGGAAGTAGAATTTACCATTGTTTCTAAATCAAACCTTGTTGAAACAGTTTCGGCATCTGGGAAGATTCAACCGGAAGTGGAAGTGAAAATAACTCCTGACGTGCCAGGTGAAATAATAGCACTTTATGTAAAAGAGGGTGATTCTGTGCAAAAGGGGCAGCTGCTTTTAAAAATACAGCCTGAAAACTATACTTCAGTAGTAGATAGATTTAGGGCAGGAGTTGATCAGTCAAAAGCATCATCTGAGCAAACTAAATCTTCAATTGCAAGAGCCGAATCACAATTGCTTCGTACTCAAATGGAATATAATAGACAGAAAAAATTGCTTGACGAAAAAGTCATTTCTCAGTCAGATTTTGAAACTGCCGAAGCAAACATGAAGATTGCAAAGCAAGATTTAGAAGCTACAAAAGCTAGTTTTAGAGCATCCGAATTTGGTATAAAAAGTGCGGAAGCTGCTCTGAAAGATGCAGCTGAAAATTTGAGAAAAACCAATATTTATGCTCCAATGACTGGCATCGTTTCAAAATTAGCTATTGAATTAGGAGAACGTGTGGTGGGTACTTCTCAAATGGCCGGTACAGAATTAATGAGAATTGCCAATCTTAATAATATGGAAGTACGAGTAAATGTCAACGAAAACGATATAATTAGAGTGGCTAAAAATGACACTGTTCTAGTAGATGTGGATTCCTATTCTGCCTCAGGCAAGAAGTTTAAAGGCATTGTAACTCAAATTGCAAATACGGCCAATGGAGCTGGAGGCTCATTAGGTGCAGCATCAAGCAATTCTACCGAGTCTGTTACCGAGTTTGAGGTTAGAATCAAGATACTTCCTTCTTCTTATAAAGATTTAATAGTTGGCAAAACTGGATCAAAGTATCCATTTAAACCGGGAATGACTGCTACTGTGGAAATAGTTACCGATACAAAAGACAATATAATTGCAGTGCCTATTTCCGCAGTTACTACTCGAATTAAAGGCAGTGAAATTGTTACAGATAAAAAACAAGACAAACCAAACGAGGAGAGTATAGGTTTTTCAAAAACGAATGAAGTAAGTAAGAAAGAAAAACCTAAAGAAATAGTTTTTGTAAATGAAAAAGGGATAGCTAAAAAGAGAGAAGTTACGACGGGAATTACAGATACTGTTGCTGGCACAATTGAAATCACAAGTGGGTTAAAGCCAGGGGAAGAAATAATTTCCGGACCGTTTTTGGAGGTTTCAAAAAAATTAAAAGACGGTGACAAAATAATGAAGAAAAAGACAGAAGAGAAAAAATAATTTTTTAGGGTTTAGGGGTAAGTTTAAAGAGAGTGGCATAATTTTCCACTCTTTTTTTATGTAAAGCATCCTTGGTTTTAAAACTAAAATCAATAGTTTTGCTTATGAAAGAAGAGAAAAAATGAATGTTACAATAATAGGCGGGGGCAGTTGGGCAACAGCATTAGTAAAAATACTGTCAGAGAAAAACAATAAAATAAAATGGTGGCTAAGAGACGAAAAAGCTATTGAGCATATCAAAAAACATCACCATAACCCGCAATATTTAAGTAGTGT
>DAIQBE010000186.1:0-6138 GCA_036781325.1 Leadbetterella sp.
AATAATTATGAAAACTGTTTTGAGAAATTATGACAATTTAAATTCTTTTCCTGCTTTGTTTAACGGATTTTTCGGGGAGCCAAACACTTCTAATTTCAACTCTAATTTACCTTCAGCTAATATAAAGGAAACAGAAGAAAATTACGGAATTGAATTAATAGCCCCGGGTTTTAAAAAAGAATCGTTTAAAGTGGAAGTTCATGAACGCAACTTAACAATTTCCGCAGAAGAGAAAACAGACTCTGAGGAGAAAACTGAAATTTTTCTGAGAAAAGAATATACATTTGGCTCTTTTACAAGGTCTTTTAGATTACCCACTACCGTAAATTCAGAGAAAATTGAAGCGAGCTATAAAGATGGTATTTTACATCTTACTATTCCCAAAAAAGAAGAAGCAAAAGTTAAAGAACCAATATTGATTTCTATTAATTAATCTTTTATTTACGAAATTTAACACCTTACCATGCGTGGTAAGGTGTTTTTAGTTAATAATTGTTAAGAACTTAAAAGAAAAAAAATTTTATTGAATTAATTTGCGTTATTGGTTAAAGTAAAAATAAATTTGTGTTTCAAAATCATTAACTTTTATAAAATAAAAAAATGACAATTAATAATTCTTGGAAAACAGCAATAATCGCAGTAGCCTCCAGTGTTGCTACAATAGCGGGATATAAAGCCGTAAGCGATCATAAGGGCGATGTTATTTTAAATGAAGCTCCATCCAAAAATGGTGCAAGTTTGGTGAATTATGAAAACATTCCAGCAGGTCAACCTGGTGATTTTACATTTGCGGCAGGCGTTTCTGCACCCGCAGTAGTTCACATTAAAGCCAAAACTTCAAGAACAGTAAGACAAATGCCTTCCATATTTGATCAGTTTTTTGGTCTTGACGATGACATATTTGGTGGAGGTGGACGTACTCAAAAGCAAGAATCTTCTGGCTCTGGAGTAATTATTTCTGAAGACGGTTATATAGTTACCAACAATCACGTTGTTGAAGGAGCTGAAGATTTAGAGGTGGTCACTTATAACAAAAAATCATATACAGCTACCATTATTGGTACTGACCCAAATACTGATATTGCTGTAATAAAAATAGAAGAAAATAAATTACCTGCCATAGTATTTGGCAATTCTGATGAAGCAAAAGTAGGTGAATGGGTTTTGGCAGTAGGAAATCCCTTTAACTTAGAGTCAACAGTTACGGCAGGTATAGTAAGCGCCATAGGTAGAAACATAAACATTCTGGGTCAAGGGGGTCAAAACGGTCAAAGTAGAAGCTCAAAAGGAGCCGACAATCCAATAGAATCATTTATTCAAACAGATGCAGCCATAAATCCAGGGAATAGTGGAGGTGCTTTAGTAAATTTAAATGGGCATTTAATTGGGATTAATACAGCCATCGCCTCTCCGAATGGAGCTTACGCAGGTTACGCTTTTGCTGTGCCCAGCACAATTGTTAAAAAGGTATCTACTGATTTAATTAAATTTGGAAATGTTCAAAGAGGGTATCTTGGATTGGTTCCGGTAGAGCTTAATAGTAAAGTAGCCAAGGAGTTTGATACTGATATTACGGAAGGAATTTATGTAGCAGAAGTGCCTGAGTCAGGATCAGCAAATACCGCGGGAGTTAAAAAAGGGGATGTGATTGTAAAAGTTGATGGAGTGGAGACAAAGTCGGGCCCAAGATTTAGAGAATTGATTGGCAGAAAAAGACCTGGCGAGAAAGTAGTTTTAACTATTAACAGAAATGGCTCTATTAAAGATATAGGTGTGACTCTTAAAAATGATAAAGGAGGAGAAGGGGTTGTAAAAAAAGAGGAGGCGGCTACTTCTGCATTTATTAAATTAGGTGTGGAGTTCGAAGAATTATCTCCAAAAGAAAAAGAAAAAATAGGCATAAGAAATGGGGTAAGGATAAAGTCTTTAGAAAGTGCTGGATATATTGCTCGTGAGACAAATATTGAAGAAGGTTTTATTGTAACAAGAGTAGGCAACACAAAAGTAAATTCCATAAAAGACATAAAGGCTGCAATAGAACAAGCCAATAAAAATGGAGAGGATGGTTTGTTGATTTGTGGAGTATATGAAGGCAGCATTAATCGTAATTATTGCGGAGGCGTGACCATAGACTAAGTTTATTTGTTTGTTTTAGACAAGGGCCCGCAGGAAATTTTCCTGTGGGCTTTTTTATTCCAATTCGATGTAGTAATTTTATTAAAACCCGAAAAAACATGAATGATCCTTATTTATTAAGTGATGAAAAAATAATAAAAGAACCACAAAAGTTTAGAGAAAGGTTATTGTTCTTAGGCCCAAGTCTTATTTTGTCAGCAGCAATTGTTGGATCAGGAGAATTAATAGCTACGACAACTTTAGGAGCAAAAGCCGGTTTTGTAACATTTTGGTTGATTTTAGTAAGCTGTATAATAAAAGTTATGGTTCAGCTGGAGTTTGGAAAACATACTGTCCTTACTGGTGAAACCGCCATGCAAATATTTAACAATTTACCTGGACCAAAATTTGGAAAAGCTAGGTGGTCTGTATGGACTATTTTTACATTAATGACATTAAAATTGGTACAGGTTGGAGGAATTGTTGGAGGAGTAGCCATAACCCTTAATATGGCTTTCCCTTATATTCCGGTTTCTATTATGGCATTTTTAGTTGCTCTAACTGGAGCCCTTTTAGTACAAAAAGGCTATTATCAAAGCCTCGAAAAGCTATCCCTATATATGATTGCTTTTTTTACAATCTTTACTTTAGCTTCTCTCTATTTTTTAAAATTTACACCTTATCAATTTAGCTTTGAAGATGTAAAATCGGGCCTTACTTTTAAATTACCAAAAGCGGCCTTGGCTTTTGCTTTTGGTGCTTTTGGAATAACAGGAGTAGGTGGCGATGAAATAATTCATTATAATTATTGGTGCTTGGAAAAGGGATATGCTTCGCATGTGGGACCAAAAAAAGACACAGAAGAATGGAGAAAAAGAGCTATAGGGTGGATTAAAGTCATGCAATTAGACGCAATACTAGCGATGTTTATTTACACTACGGTCACTGCTTCTTTCTATTTACTTGGTGCGGCTGTCTTACACAAAAACGGCCAGATACCCGAGGGCTACGCAATGATAGAAACGTTATCTTCTATTTTTACCGAGTCTTTAGGTAAATGGTCAAAAAGCTTCTTCCTATTAGGTGCATTCGTAATTTTATTTTCTACTGTTTTTGCGGCATTGGCGGCATGGACTCGCCAAATAAGCGATATTTTTGGTCAAATTGGCTGGATTAACTTTTACAATTTAAAAGAACGCAAAAAAAGTATTTTGATTCTCGCTTGGTTATTGCCATTCATCTGGACGCTATTGTTTCTATTTATAAAATTGCCAATGATTATGGTTATTTCGGGTGGTATTGTTGGCTCTATAATGTTAATCTTAGTAATATATGCTGTGTTGTATATAAAATATTTCAGAAAACTAGATATCACTCATCCTTCCGCACTTTACAATGTTATGTTATGGATTAGCATGGTAACCATATTTGCTTTTTGTACCTATGGCATTATTCAATATTTCATTTAAATAGGCATGAAAAATCAAAGCTGGAAAATTGCTTCATTAGTACTTCTTTTGGCACAAATTGTTCTATTTAAGATCCTCACAAATAACCCAGATTGGATAGAATTTAATTATATAAACCACTTTTTTAAACATTTATCTAGATTTCTTCGAATTATTACTTCTCCTTTCAACTTCTCAATCGGACTTATTTTGGTTTATTTAGCTAGTATTGGGCTAATTTGGTGGTTATTCAAGTCAATTTATTTATTTCAAAAAAAAAAATTACACTTTAAACAATTCCTTTTAAATATTTTAGCTTTTCTATCTCCCGTTTATTTGTTTTATATGCTTACCTGGGGCTTGGCATATCATAAAAAACCAATAGATGAATTGATGAATTTAAACAAAGAAAACATTACTGATTCAGAAATAATAGCACTCACGGAGTCATTAATTGAAGAAACAAATATTTCTCGAAAAATTGTAAACCAAGACTCCTTAGAAAAAATTACGCTAGAAAAAATTTTTAAACAAGCTCCAAAAGGATATCATCAATTAAGCTCAAACTTTCCGTTTTTATCGTATCAACAATCTTCTTTGAAAAAAGCTGCAGGCAGTACCCTTTTGGCTTACATGAGTACAAGTGGTATTTATATGTTTCCTACTGGCGAGGCCAACATAAATACACACAATGTACTTTACGAAGCACCTTTTGTTTGTAGCCATGAAATGGCACATCAATTAGGTTTTGCATCGGAAGACGAGGCCAATTTTTTGGCATATTTAGCGTGCAGAAATCACCCCAATCCCATATTTAGATATTCAGCAAATTATGGACTGGTTTTTAGAACCCTAAATAAAGTTTGGGAAATAGACAGTACGCTTTCGAAAAGGTTATTTAAAAAGCTTGACCCGCTGGTAATTAAAGACTTAGAAAAAGAAAAAGCAGTCTGGAAAAAATTTAGAAACCCCATACAAAAATATATTATAGCACCATTCTATGACTTATTTTTAAAATCAAATGGGGTAAAAGAAGGTTCAAGAAGCTATGATTTGGTAGTAGAACTTTTGGTAGCAGAAAAAAGGGGAAAAGCAAAAATTAGGTAACAGGAAAATACAAAAAAAATAAATCTCTTAGCTTAAAGTAAAAACACATTTGGATCGTCGTACTAAAAAAAGCAAAGATTGTAAATGAGTGAAGAGGCCAAAAGCATAAAATCCACTATTCAGCAGTTTAGTAAAAAACTGTTTGGATTTATCCGTGGAAAGGTGCGGTCTAATGAAGATGCGGAAGATATTTTACAGGATGTTTGGTTTCAATTATCGAGTTTTAGCAACATAGAAGAAATAGAAAATGTAAGTGCTTGGCTCTATAAAGTTGCTAGAAATAAAGTGGTGGATAGATATCGAAAAATCACTCCAGAGGCTTTAAATGACTTTGAATACGAAGGAGAGGAAGGTGAAATGCATTTTAAAGACATACTTTTATTAGACGAGACTAATAATCCTGAAATGCAACTTTTTAAAGAAACTTTTTGGAATGAGCTTCAAGCGGCTTTAGACGAACTTCCAAAAAACCAAAGTGAAGTCTTTGTATTAAATGAAATTGAGGATTTAACTTTACAAGAAATAGCAGACTTAAAAGGCGAAAACTTAAAAACAATTATTAGTAGAAAAGGATACGCTGTAAAACATCTTCGAAATAGATTAAATTATTTATATAAAGAATTAAATTATTAAGACAATGAGAAATAAAAGAAAGTTAATTTTCATTCCTGTATTTATAGGGGGGCTTCTTGCCATTAGCTTTGTGGTTATGCATATTTGGAATTGGCTAATTCCTAGCATTTTCCAATGGTCTAAAATATCTTATTTACAAGCCCTAGGTCTTTTTGTTTTGAGTCGCATTTTATTTGGTGGTTTTCATTTTAAGGGCAGAAGAAACAATATGCCGCCCTTTAGCAACCCAAAATTTAAAGAAAATTTTATGCAAATGAGCGAAGAAGAAAAACGGATTTTTAAAGAACAGTGGAGACAAAGATGTGGAAAATGAACGCAGTAAATAGAAAATTTTTAAAAGAGAGTCTTTCAGAAATGAAAGACTTTTTTTATATTTAAATGCATAATATTCAGTTGCTTATAACAAATATTTAAAAAAATTTAAAATTTTTAAAGTAAAAACTTCATCTATTCGTCTACCCTCATATAAACAATATTATTAAAATGATAAAATCAATTTTGTTCGGTGTATTCATTGGGGTTACATTATTTTTTGCTCCATTTCTTATCCTATTTTTTGGACTGTTCTTCTTTGTAGTAACTATGCGTTTTAGGCAAAAAATGCGAAGCGCATTTACCAATTACTCGCATATTACACAGGGTGTTTATGCCATGTCTAACTTTGAAAGTGTAGTATTTAAAAATCGCAAACAAAACAATAGCGTTATTTCTATCGATTAATTTTTTAAACAAACAAATTATGAAAAAAAGACCAAGATTTCTAGTGGGCATTTTAGCAGCCCTTCTCACTTTCGGTGGATTAATGGCATTTTTAGGGCCAAGACACCATGGACAC
>DAIQBE010000187.1:0-6138 GCA_036781325.1 Leadbetterella sp.
CATCTTTTTCCATCTGTTTGGTCTGTATACATTACATTGTCGGTTTCATCTTGTCTGTTGTAATAGCCCAACATAACTTGGGGCCCATGAGCGCAAATTTCACCAGGTTCATTGAAGTCTGCCCATTTTCCATTTTCATTCATAATTCTCAATTCTGTACTAGGCCAAGGTACCCCGATGGTTCCAATCCTGTTTTCACCTATTAGGCAATTAGAAGACAATACAGGCGATGTTTCCGAAAGTCCATATCCTTCAGCTGGTAAATTTCCAGTTAATTCTTTCCATTTATTGGCGACTACCGACTGTAAAGCCATTCCTCCTGCCGAAGTAATTATTAATTTACTAAAATCTACGTCCTTAATTTTGGGATGATTCATAAGTCCATTATAAAGCGTATTAACTCCAGTAAAAACATGGGGAGGATATTTTATCAAATCTTTTATAAAACCATCGAGATCTCTTGGATTAGTAATCAAAAGATTCATTGCACCTGTTTTCAATCCCGTTAAAGCATTTACTGTTAATGCATAAATATGATACAGAGGAAGAGCAGCAACTACTACTATTTTGTCTTCTTTTATTTGATCTGTGAGAACAGACTGCCATACGTTATTAGCTTCTAGATTGGCAATTAAATTCCTGTGGGTTAACATTGCACCCTTAGAAACTCCAGTGGTCCCTCCAGTGTATTGTATAAAGACTAAATCACTTACATTCAATTCGGGTTTTCTATAGCTTTTTCTAGATCCAATCTCTAATGCTTCCGAAAATTTAACAGCCTTAGGTAAATTAAAAGCAGGAACCATCTTCTTTACTTTTTTTACCATAAAGTTAACAATCTGTTTTTTCGGAAAACCCAATAAATCTCCTAATTGCGTAGTTATAACATGTTGAATATTAGAATCTTGTAAAACTTTCTCAAGATTTGAAGCGAAGTTTTCTACGATTACGATAGCTTTGGCTCCAGAATCAGAAAACTGATGTTTCATTTCTCTAGGCGTATAAAGCGGATTGGTATTTACAATAGTTAAACCTGCTCTAATAGCTCCAAATAATACAACCGGATATTGTAAACAATTGGGCATTTGAATGGCAATCCTATCTCCAGCCACAAGACCTATACTTTGTAGATAGGCTGCAAAATTTTTGGAAAGTATATCCATTTGGCCAAAAGTAAGCTCTTTTCCCATATTTGAATAGGCAGAATTGGCCGCATATTTTTCAAAACCCTCTTCCATTAATTCAATTAAAGAAGGATATTGTTCTGGATTTATTTCATAAGGAACTCCTTCTGGATAATGTTTAAGCCAAGGGAATGTTTCTAATGTAACTGGCATTTATTGATATTTATTATGTTTATGAATACTGTAAAAATACTATTTTTTTTAGAAAATATTTAATTTTAAATGGTTAAAATAATAAATTTAACTAAAATCTAATTTTGTTAAATTTTAAACTTCAATCGAAACAATGATTATAAATGGAGCAAAAAAAAAGTGAACTTTTTAGGGTTCACTCTTTAATTTATAATTAAGGTTTATTGCTTAAACGTCAACATTGGCATATTTTGCATTTTTCTCAATAAAAGCTCTTCGTGGTGGGACTTCGTCGCCCATCAACATAGAGAATAAATGATCTGCCTCGATAGCAGATTCAATGCCAACTTGTTTTAAAGAACGATTCACTGGATTCATTGTGGTAGTCCAAAGTTGCTCTGGGTTCATTTCACCTAGACCTTTATACCTTTGCTGCCCTACATTCTCTTCTTTTCCACCAGCCGCCATTCTTTTAACTGCAATTTTTCGCTGTTCTTCAGTCCAACAGTACTCTTCCTCTTTTCCTTTTTTAATTAAATAAAGAGGGGGTTGGGCAATATATAAGTATCCGTTTTCAATTAATGGTTTCATAAAACGGTAAAAGAATGTTAATATCAAAGTTCGGATGTGGCTACCGTCAATATCAGCATCGGTCATAATAATAATTTTATGATATCTAAGCTTATCAATATTTAATGCTCTTTCATCCCCATCTTTTCCCATTTGTACACCCAAAGCTGTAAAAATGTTTTTAATTTCATCATTTTCGTAAATTCTATATTCCTGAGCTTTTTCAACATTAAGAATTTTGCCTCTAAGTGGTAAAATTGCTTGAAAAGCTCTATCTCTTCCTTGTTTTGCAGAACCACCAGCCGAGTCTCCTTCTACTAAATAAACTTCGCAAACTGCAGGGTCTGATTCAGCACAGTCAGCTAGTTTTCCTGGCAAGCCTGAGCCAATCAAAACATTTTTACGCTGCACCATTTCTCTTGCTTTTTTTGCGGCAATACGAGCCTTGGCGGCTAAAATTACTTTGTCAACGATTGTTCTGGCGTCTTTAGGATTCTCTTCTAAATAATTTATAAGCATTTCCTGCACACAGTTACTAACTGCAGCGGTTACTTCTGAGTTTCCTAATTTAGATTTAGTTTGTCCTTCAAATTGTGGTTCTTGAACTTTTACTGAAATCACAGCAGTGAGTCCTTCTCTAAAGTCATCACCTGCAATTTCTATTTTTTCTTTTGATAATAACCCAGACTTGTCGGCATAAGATTTCAAAGTACGGGTAAGAGCCATTCTAAATCCAGAAACGTGAGTTCCACCTTCAGGAGTATTGATATTATTTACAAAAGACGATACATTTTCTGTGTAGCCTGAATTGTAGGTCATTGATACTTCAACAGGCACGCCATCACGCTCGCCTACCATGTGCATGGGTGCAGGAATAAGCGGGTCTCTGCTTTGGTCTAGATATTCAACAAATTCAATTAATCCTCTTTCTGAAAAGAATTCTTCATATTTAGGTTTACCTTCTTCATCCACTTCTCTCATATCGGTAAGGGTAAGCTTAATACCGCTATTCAAATAGGAGAGTTCTCTAATTCTATTTGCTACCGTTTCATATTTGTACTCCTTCCATTGGAAAATTGTATCATCGGGTAAAAAAGTAACACTTGTACCTCTAAGTTCAGTAGTTCCTATTTCTCTAACAGGGTACAAAGGCTTTCCTATTCTATATTCTTGTTCGTAAAGCTTGCCTTCTCTGTGAACTTCCACACGCAATGCTATAGACAAAGCATTTACGCAGGATACACCCACCCCATGTAAACCACCAGAAACTTTGTAAGTATCTTTATCAAATTTACCTCCAGCATGAAGTACGGTCATAACCACCTCTAATGCTGATTTTTGTTCTTTATCGTGCCAGCCTACCGGTATTCCTCTTCCGTTATCTTTAACAGTAACAGAATTGTCTTCATGAATGATGGTATGAATAGTGTCACAATAGCCAGCCATTGCTTCGTCTATTGAATTGTCGATTACCTCCCAAACCAAGTGATGTAGCCCTTTAAAGCCAATATCGCCTATATACATGGCTGGTCTTTTTCTAACCGCTTCTAAACCTTCTAAAACTTGAATATTGTTTGCCGAGTAGTCTTCTTTAGATTCTAAATGTTGTTCTGCCATATTTATTAAATCAGTAGAGAAAATATTCCAATTAAATCGAAATAATTTTTAAGATTTTGCTTATTAAACTAAATGCAAAAATAGACAAAAATATTGAGATTTGAAATTTTTTTTTGAGGTAATATAGGTTAATTTTCTAGATGAAAGTTAAGCGATTTTCGTAGAATATTCAGAAAATAAATTTAAATATTCTTTATTACCCTATTTTATCTATTATTTCTTGTAATTCCATTTCATTTGCAAATTTAATGGAAATAGTACCCTTATTTAAGGTCTGAACTTGAATCTTTAAAGGTACTATTGTTTTACCTTTTAGTGTCAATTCTTCAATTCTTATATCTTCTTTGTGAAGTTCTAAATCATTTGCCTGGCTTTCAAAAATATTGCCTTTTTTTACAAAAGATTCTACTTCTCTTGCACTTAAATTTTGATCTAAAATTCTTTGATATATATCTATTTGAAGTCCTGTATCTTGTAAAGATATTAACGGTTTTGCTTGTCCAACTGTTATAACGCCCAAAATTAGGCCAGATTGGATTTCGGTTGGGAGTGTTAAAAGTCTTAAATAGTTAGTTACTAATGACCGGCTTTTGCCTACAATCTTTCCTAATTCATCTTGCTTTAAATTACATTCAATAACCATTCTTTGAAACGAAAGGGCTATTTCTATTGGATTTAGATTCTCTCTTTGAACGTTTTCAATTAAAGCCATTTCTAGTGAACGCTGATCGTCCACATCACGAATAAACGCAGGTATCTTTTCCAGTCCTGCAAGTTTGGCCGCCCTAAATCTTCTTTCCCCTGCTATTATTTCAAATTTCCCACTTGTTATTTCCCTTACGGTAATAGGTTGGATGACGCCATGAACTTTTATTGAACTTGCGAGCTCGTTTAGTGCCACATCTGCAAAATCAAATCTAGGTTGAAAATTACCAGTGGTTATTTGGCTCAAATCAATTTGTTTCACGCCCCTAAATGAAGCGATTTTTCTTTGAACTACTAGATCAGAATCTGATAGTAATGAATTTAAACCTTTATTTTTATTTTGGTCCATTTGCTACTTTTATCTCAGGAAGATTATTCCTTTTCAACAATTCTTTGGCTAAGTCAATATAACTAATTGCTCCCTTATTTTCTAAAAATTTAATATCAAACTCACCATCTTTATCTCCTGAAAACATTAATAAAGCAGGAACTCCATAACTTGGGGCTTCTGCAAGTTTAACATTACGAGGAACTATAGTGTCAAAACACATCTTCTCAAAATACTTCCTTACATCATCTACCACCATTTTTGATAGATTGGTGCGAGCATCATACATGGTTAAGACATAACCTTCCATTTCTAAATTAGGATTCAATCTTTTTTTGATGATATCTACCGTATTTTTGAGTTTTGCTATTCCTTCAAGAGCAAAATATTCACATTGGACAGGAATTAAAACAGAGTCTGATGCAACTATCGAATTAATTACCATAAGCCCTAAGGAAGGCGAACAGTCAATAAAAATAAAATCATAATCTTCTTTTATTTCCTGGATGATCTCTTTTAAAATATACTCTCTAGCTACCTGATTTACAATTTCAAGTTCAAAACCCGCTAAATCGATATGACTTGAGATTAAATCAAGATTAGGAATTTGAGAATGAAGCACACAGTCTTTTATATTAGTTTCGCCTGTTAAACTTGTATAAATATTTTTCTTTTGATCTTTACTATCAATTCCAATACCTGAGCCCGCATTTGCTTGAGGGTCAGTGTCAATTATTAGCACTTTATAGTCTAATACTGCAAGTGACGCCGATAAATTTATAGCAGTGGTAGTTTTACCTACCCCGCCTTTTTGATTCACTATTGAAATTACTTTCCCCATGTAATAGGATTATTATATTTGTCCACACAAAGATAAACATTTTTAAAATCTTTTAAAGTCACAACAATAGAATGTCGATAAGTAATCAAATTGTGGATAAATAAAAAATGGGAAACGTAATAAAACCCAAATGATTAATTTAGATCTTAATAATCAAATTAAATACTTCTCCAGATCTTAAATACCTGACCTAAGCGTAATTACAAAATTTCTTCCGGCAGATGAAATCCCTGATGCAAAGTTTCGATAGTTTTTATTAAAAATATTTTCACAGGCAAGTTGAAAACTAAAATTTCCTTTTATTTGATAGGCCGTTCTTGCATTAAAAGTAGTCCAAGAGGGCATCCCTTCAGGAGTGGCATAAATCAAATTGTCTTCACCACTTGGACTATAATCTTTTAATTTTTTCCAACCATTATATAAACTGAATACTTCAATTTGTAAAGCTTCTTTTTGAAATTTAAGACTCGTGCGACCAAATAAGGGAGGAATATGATCTAACGGAGTATTTTTAGCATCTTTAATTATTCCTTTTGTTTGGTTTAAGGAACTTGAAAAGGTAAGATTGGAGCTTATTTTTCCATAAATAGCCAAATTCCAGCCGTTTACAAAAGCTTTAGCTTTGTTTTGGGCTGCTACTACTTTACTACTTGTATTATTATATAAAACGGTATTTTGGCCATTCAAAGTAAATGCATCTATTACAATTGCATTTTGAAAATAGGTATTAAAATAGGTCGCTTCCAATACGATTTTCTTTC
>DAIQBE010000188.1:0-6132 GCA_036781325.1 Leadbetterella sp.
TTTCCTTTAGTAAAAACATCATAAAAGTGCTCCATATTACCCGCACCCCCTGAAGCAATAATCGGTATATTTAAACTATCTGAAATACTGCTTGTTAATTCATTTGCAAAACCAGCTTTAGTACCATCACAATCCATAGATGTTAATAATATCTCACCGGCACCTAATTCTTCTACTTTTTTTGCCCATTCCTTGGTTATTAGTTCGGTAACTTTTCTTCCACCATGCGTATGCACCCAATCTTCTCCGTTGATATTGCGGGTATCTATGGCAACTACTATGCATTGGCTTCCAAATTCCTTAGCCAAATGGTATATTAATTGAGGATTATTAACTGCACTTGAATTAATTGAGACTTTATCCGCACCTGCATTCAAAAGTTTTGAAACATCATTTATGCTACTGATACCACCTCCTACGCAAAAAGGGATATTTATGGCATGAGCTACTTTATAAACTAAATCTAAAAGTGTACGTCTTTCTTCCACAGTAGCGGTAATATCTAAAAAAACAAGCTCATCAGCTCCCTGAAGTGCATATTCAGCTGCTAGTTCCACTGGATCTCCCGCATCACGAAGATTAACAAAATTAGTTCCTTTTACTGTTCTGCCATCCTTAATATCCAAACATGGAATAATTCTTTTCGTTAGCATACAAAATTTTTAAGTTCACTCAAAGTTATTCTTCCTTCATAAAAAGCTTTACCCACAATTACACCAAAAATACCTTTTTCGTTTAAAAGTTCTATATCTTTCATACAGCTTACTCCACCACTTGCAATTATATTTAACTCTTTAAATCTATCTTGCAGGTTTGCATATAAATCAAATGATGGACCTTGAAGCAAACCATCCTTCGCTACATCTGTACTAATGGTATATTTTATGCCTTTTGAAATAAAATCCTCCAAAAAATCATAAATCCAAACTTCTGTGGCTTCCTCCCAACCATTTATTGCGATCTTCTCATTTTTTGCGTCTGCTCCTACTATTATTTTTTCTGAGCCATATTTTAATATCCAAGAATATACCATTTCTGGATTTTTAATAGCTATGCTACCTCCCGTAATTTGCCTAGCTCCATAATCAAATGCAGCCTGAGCAGCATCATCTGATTGAATACCGCCTCCAAAATCAATATGCAAAGACGTTTCATTTGCAATTTTCTCTAAGACTTTATGATTAACAATCTTCTTTTGTTTAGCTCCATCCAAATCTACTAAATGCAACCTGGTTATTCCTGCATCTTCTATTTCTTTTGCAATTTCAAGAGGATTTTCATTATAAATTTTTTTCTTTGAATAATCTCCTTGCGTAAGCCTTACACACTTGCCATCAATAATATCGATTGCGGGTATTATTTGTATCATGAATAATTAAAGTTCTATAAAGTTTTTAAAAATCTGCTGCCCTACATCTCCACTTATTTCAGAATGAAATTGACAAGCATAAAAGTTGTCTTTTTGTAAAATAGCAGAATATTTAAGCATATACTCGGTTTTTGAAACGGTGTAATCACAAAGAGGTGCATAGTAAGCATGATTATAATATACGTAACTATCTTCTTTGATTCCCTTGCAAATTTCAGTGTTTATATCAAATATGTTGTTCCACCCTGTTTGCGGAATTTTAAATCCAACTGTCTTTGGAAATTTAAGAATTGGAATATTAAAAACTCCCAAACAATCCGTATCACTTTCTTCTGAATGCCGGCAAAGAAGTTGCATACCAACACAAGTACCCAAAAAAGGTTGCTTTAAAGTTGGAATTATTACGTCTAAACCGGTCTCTCTTAAACTTTTCATTGCAGAACCAGCCTCTCCTACTCCAGGAAAAATTATCTTTTGTGCTTTTTTAATTTTGTCAATATTGTCTGTTAACTCGTAAGAAACCCCTATTCGTTCCAAAGCATAAATCACAGACATAATGTTACCTGCATTATATTTTAATATGGTCACTTGAGGAAAATTGTCTGTTAAGCTTTTCATATTTTTCAAATTTCTGCTCAAAATTAAGTCTTTAAAAGCACAAAAAATAAAACCCGACTAAATTGTCGGGCATATTTGTTCGTTAAATTTGTCAGGAAAAAAATTTTAAATCGTAATGGATTGATTACTAATACTAAAAACAATGCAATTTATATGTTAATATCTTTTTAAACAAAATTCAGGCTATAAAATTTAAAGAAAAAAAACGAAATAGCAGTTTTTAAAATCCAAATGAAATTCAAAAAAATCCCATAGTCTCCTGATATTTAAAAATTTATATTCATTTATAACTTCATAATTAAAGTTAAATAGTTTTGCAATAATTAGACTACATTTTTTTTCTCAATAAAATACAAAAAAAAATCCATTAAAACCAAAAAAAAAATAAATATTTCAGATTCAATCAATTAAGTAATGTTACTTAAGATTAATCGATTAAATTTGATAAAATTTTAAAAAAGCCAATTGTTTATAATTAAAAATTACTGATAATTAGGCATTTACAAACTTCATGACCATATCGATATCTGATATTCAGGCTCCAATAGCAGAAGAAATGAAAAACTTTGAAAAAAAGTTTAGAGATTCTATGAAATCCAATGTAATGCTGCTGGACCAAATCATGAAATATATTATTCATAGAAAAGGTAAACAAATTCGACCTATGTTTGTGTTCCTTTCTGCTGGTACTTTTGGAGGAATTACCGAATCTACTTATAGAGGTGCTTCCTTAATAGAACTGGTACACACGGCTTCCTTAGTTCACGATGATGTAGTAGATGATTCAAATTATAGAAGGGGTTTTTTTTCAATTAATGCACTATGGAAAAACAAAATTGCCGTTTTGGTAGGCGATTTTTTGCTTACCAAAGGATTAGATTTAAGCCTTAAACATAAAGATTATAATCTAATGGAAATTGTTAATAATGCCGTTAGAGAAATGAGCGAAGGTGAACTACTTCAAATAGAGAAAGCTAGAAAACTTGACATTACAGAAGAAATATATTTTGATGTAATCAGAAAAAAAACTGCCTCACTAATCGCCTCTTGCTGTGCAGTTGGAGCTGCTTCTGCTGGAGCTGATGATTCTTTGATTGAAAAAGCACGTCTTTTAGGAGAAAAAATTGGTTTAGCGTTTCAAATAAAGGATGATTTATTTGACTTTGGCGACGATGAAATTGGAAAACCAACGGGAATAGACATTAAAGAGAAAAAAATGACTTTGCCACTAATATATGCTTTAAATAAAGCATCTTGGTTAGATAAAAGACATATCATTAATATAATAAAAAATGAATCTGAAAAGCCAAAAAAAGTAGCTGAAGTTATTAAATTTGTGAGAAACTCAGGTGGAATTGCTTACACGGAAACCAAAATGAAAGCAATTGTAGTTCAGGCATTTGAAATTTTGGATAGTTTTCCGAAAACCACCTATAAAGATGCACTAAGAAACTTAGTCCAATATACAATAGAACGTACAAAGTAATTTCTATGAACGTCTCCAAAATTGAAAGAAAAACCTTTATTCCATTTAAGAAATAAGCATCAAGGCTTTTATGACTTTGATCGCTTAATCAATATATTACCAGAACTTTCATCTTATGTGTCTGCAAATAAAGTAGGAAAATTAAGTATAGATTTCGCAAATCCAGTTGCAGTAAAATTATTAAACAAAGCACTTTTATACTCACAATATCCACTTGTTTTTTGGGAAATTCCCGAGAATTATTTGTGCCCACCCATTCCCAGTAGGGCCGAATATATTCATCAAATAGCTGACTTATTGTCAAATGGGAACCCAAATCCCTCTTTTAAAAATGTAAATATTTTAGATATTGGCACTGGAGCAAATTGCATTTATCCGATAATAGGATATTTAGATTATGGTTGGAATTTTGTTGGTAGTGAAATTGACCTAAGGGCAATTGAAGCAGCAAAATTAAATATAGAAAAAAATACAATTCTTAAAAGTGGTATCGAAATTAGAATTCAAGAAGACCAAAAAAATATATTTAAAGGAATAATAAAAAAAGAAGATTTCTTTGATTGTACAATATGCAACCCCCCTTTCCATGGTTCTTTGGAGGAGGCCCAAGAGGGCTCCCTGAGAAAATTAAAAAACTTAAAAGGGAAAAACGAAATAATTCTTAATTTTGGAGGACAAAATTCAGAACTTTGGTACAAAGGAGGAGAAATTGGCTTTATTGTCAAAATGATAATTGAAAGTACAGAATTCAAAAATCAATGCCAATGGTTTACTACTTTAGTATCAAAAAAAGAAAATCTTCCAAGAATTTACAAAATGTTGAAAAAAGTGGAAGTTACTCAACTAAAAGCCATTGATTTAATAGTTGGCAATAAGAAAAGTAGAATAATTGCTTGGACTTTTAGTTAAGTAAAGTTTAAAATTTCTTAATTGAAATAAAATATTTTTACGAATGATTTAAAGCAATTAAACAAAAATAAAATTTTGTAAATTATTGTTATCAAAATAATCAAATTCAAATCTCTAATACCTTAAAAAAACCATGAAAACAATTATTTCCTTATTATTAATAATTAACTACTGGGCATGTCTTGCGCAAAATCCGATAGAAAACTACCCTGTAGATCCCGCTTCAATCGAGCAACCTGGAGTGCCAAAAGGAGAAATATTAAAATTTAAAATCGAAAAATCTAGTATTTTTCCCGGAACTTGGAGAGATGTTTCTGTGTATATTCCCGCTCAATACAGTGGAAAAGCACCCGCATGCGTTTATGTAAATCAGGACGGCATTCAATGGAAAGCACCGGTGGTTTTTGATAATTTGATAAACTCGAAAGAAATGCCAATAACCATTGGTGTTTTTATTACTCCTGGCAAAGTAAAGGCTGCAAATAATGATTTGGCAATTGATCGATTTAACCGAAGTTTTGAATACGATGGGCTTGGGGATGCCTACGCTAGATTTATTTTAGAAGAAGTTTTACCAGAAGTAGAAAAACTAAAAACTACAGATGGGCGTCAAATTCTACTTTCAAAAATTGGCAACGATAGAGCCATAGGTGGATCCAGTAGTGGAGCAGTTTGTGCATTTACAGCAGCTTGGGAGCGTCCTAATGAATTTTCGAAAGTTTTTAGTGCTATAGGCACTTATGTAGGGCTAAGAGGTGCTGATAGGTATGATATTTTAATAAGAAAGCACGAGCCAAAACCTATTCGAATTTTTATGCAAGATGGTGCAAACGACAATAATATTTATGCAGGAGACTGGTGGAAAGCGAATGAAAGTATGGAAAGATCATTAGCATTTGCTGGATATGACGTAAAACACATTTGGGGAGAAGGAGGACATAACGGACAACATGGAACTGCAGTTTTCCCGGAAGCTATGCGGTGGCTTTGGAGAGACTATCCGATTGCAATTAAAAGTGGTAAAACAAAAAATCAATTTTTAAACGAAATATTACTACCGGAAGAAAATTGGGAATTGGTTGGCGAGGGTTATGGTTTTTCGGAAGGGACTGCAGTAAACGCTAAAGGCGAAGTTTTTTTCCAAGATATTCCAAACTCAAAAACCTTTAAAATAGGAACAGATGGAACTCCTAAAGAATTCATTTCCGATTCAAAAAAAGCCAGTGGAACAAGCTTTTCAACTGAAAATAATATGATAACCATTACAGGAGCTTGGTCGGAACCTCCTACAAAACAAGTTCATAGTTATAATAGCATGGGAAATCTAAGCATTCTTGCCCAAGATACCCCAGGGAATGACATAACTATTACTCACAAAGGAAACATATATTTAACCTCCCCAGATGGAAGAGAACGACCTAGCAAACTTTACTTAATAAGGCCTAACGGAGAGAGAGTTGTTATAGACGAGGGATTGAAGTTTGCAAATGGCCTTTGTTTATCACCAGACCAAACCCAACTATATGTCACGGAGTCCACCTCCCACTGGGTTTGGGCATATCAAATTCAAGCAGATGGAAGTTTATCTTATAAACAAAAATTTGGCTGGCTTCATGTAAGAGATTCAGAAGAAAACGCGTGGGGAGATGGCTTAAAATGTGATACAGATGGAAGAATATATGTTGCTACCCTGTCTGGTATTCAGGTTTTAGACCAATTGGGAAGAGTACAAGCAATAATTCCTACCCCA
>DAIQBE010000189.1:0-6128 GCA_036781325.1 Leadbetterella sp.
AATTCAACCCGATATTTTAATAGAAAGCAAAGTAAATACCTTTAAAAATAAAGTGGTAATCCTGATTGACGATGTATTAAATACTGGAAGAACATTGGCATATTGCTTTCATCCTTTTTTAAGCATCCCACTTAAAAAGCTTCAAGTTGCAGTTTTGGTGGATAGGAATCATCCTAAATTTCCGATTTTAGCAGATTATGTAGGCTATTCTTTATCTACCACTATTTCTGAACATGTGGAGGTGGTTTTAACAAATGAAAAAGAAAAGGGAGTATTTTTATATTAATCGAGTTTTATATGTTTTAAAATGCTATTAGTAATTTTTTATTTAAAATATTAACATTAAAAAGTTATACCATATTAAATTACCTCATTATATTTACAAAAATTCATAAGCCTGCAGTGGACCAAATAATTTCTTTTTTTAATTACATCATGAACTCAAGGGAGATAATCCAAACTGGCGGTTTGTTGGCTATTATCCTAATTGTTTATATAGAGAATGGTCTTTTTTTTGGTTTTTTTCTGCCAGGAGATTATTTGCTTTTTCTATCCGGAGTTTTTTGTTCCACTAAACTACTTGAAGTAAACATTATTTATCTTTTAATGTCAATTTTAGCTGCAGCTGTTTTGGGCTCCTATACAGGTTATATTTCGGGTAGATTTTTTGGCGATAAAATTGAAAATAGAAAGGATTCTCTGTTTTTTAAGCAAAAATATATTTCCAAAACAAGAAAATATTTTGAAAAATATGGATTTAGAACCTTGATTATTGCAAGGTTTTTACCAATAGTAAGAACTTTTGCACCTATATTAGCTGGTTTGGTTAAAATGAGATTTTTACAATTCACCCTTTATAATTTTATAGGTGGAATGGTTTGGGTATTTACTTTGGTAGGAAGCGGATATTATTTAGGAATAAAATTCCCATGGCTTATTGATTACGTACATTATATTATAGTCTTTTTCCTTGCAATTACCACTTTTACCGTTATAAAAGGGTATTTTAATGCCAAAAAAGAGTTAGAACAGCCAGAGGAAAATTAGTCTTTTACTTTAAAATCTCCCCTAGAAAAATACTTTTCTATAAAGCAGTACATTAATATAAAGAAGTACCGGCTTCCCATCTCTTTTATTTTCAGTTTGGATTCTCCATACTTTCTGTTAGTCCAAGAATTTGGCACAACTTCGAAGGTAAACCCTCGAATAATTGCTTTTAATGGAAGTTCTATTGTTAAGTTAAAATGGGGAGATAAAATTGGTTGAATTCCCTTAATTACCTCTTTTTTATAAAGTTTAAATGCGTTAGTTGTATCGTTATATTTTATATTCATTACAAATCGTATAATTCTATTGGCGATTCGATTTATAATTTTTTTAACGATAGGATAGTCAATTACTTTTCCGCCTTCGTTCCACCTACTCCCAAAAACGCAATCTACATTTTTGAGAATCATAGTATTATAATATTTGATTAAGTCTGAAGGAGAATCTGATAGATCCGCCATCATAATTGCAACACAATCCCCGGAAAATCGCTCAAGTCCATATCTAATAGCATAACCAAAGCCATTTGGACCAGGATTCGTAACAAATTTCAAGGTAGAATACTTTATGGAGAGCTCTTCTAATTTATGTTTTGTGTTATCTTTAGAATTGTCATTAACTACCAATATTTCATATTCAATAGTTGTTTTTGATAATGCCAATACCAACGTTTCAACAGTTTCTGATATAGATTCTTCTTCATTATAGGCAGGCATTATAATACTTAACTTCATATTTCAACTTAATAATTTTTTGACACTATTTTCATTATCTCTTAACCAATTAAAAACATCACCTAAAATTTCCTCGGTTCCAATTTTAGGCTTCCATCCAGAAAGAGTAGTAATTTTTGTATTGTCTGTAATATAAATTGGGATATCAGCCGATCGATTCTCTATTACTTTTTTTATTTGAATTTTGTTTCCCGTTATTTTCTCACAATATGTGGTTAGCTCTTGTAAAGAAACACTTATCTCATTGCTGCCTCCAATATTGAAAATTTCTCCGGAAAAAGTGTCAATGTCTTGAATTTGCAAAATAAGTAAATCAAAAAGGTCATTAATATGGAGAATATCTCTTACCTGTTTTCCTTCTCCTCCAAAGCCAATATAACTTAAATCATTTTTCCAATAATGTTTAGCAAGCCACAGCACAATAACTCCTTGATCAATTTTACCCATTTGCCAAGGACCAGTTAAAACGCCACATCGATTAATAACTGCCTTTAAGCCATAAAACTCAACATATTCTTGGATTAATAGCTCAGAGGCAAGTTTACTTGTTCCATAAAAGGAACGAGCCCCATTTAAGGGAAAATCTTCTGAAATTCCTTTAATAGAAATGCCATCAAAACTTTGATTTTCAGTAATCAATAATCTTGTTTCCCCTTCTTCAAAATTGATTTTATTTAGGTTTTTTATAGGATAAACTCTACTTGTGGAGAGAAAAATAAATTTTGCCTTGTTTTTTAAAGCAAAATTTAAGCAATTTATCGTACCAATTAAATTTGAATTTAAAACATAGTCCGGAGTTGAATTAATTCCAGCTAATACCGATGGCTCTGCTGCTGCCTCTATTAAAATATCAATAGCTCCAATTTCATTAAAATCTTCTTTGTTTCTTATATCTCCATGAACAAATTCAATTTCAAATTCTTTTAATCGACTAATATTCAATTCAGAACCTCTTCTTTTTAGATTGTCCATTACGACAATCTGTATTTTCGGAAAATTGGTTTTTATTTTAATAGCTAGATTAGATCCAACAAAACCACAACCTCCTGTAATCAAAATTTTACCCTGCATATTCTCCTTAATTATTTTATCCTTTCCATTCTTTAAGTTCTACTTTTGTTCCATCAAAGGTGGCAAAAGTATCAAATTTAATCCAATCCCCTAAATTAATATAGCGGCTATTTTCAGTTATAGCTTCATCAAATTTATAGTGTCTATGTCCAAAAATATAGTAATCGAAATGTTCAATTTGTTCCAAAAATTTACAATGTTGATATAAAATCTCATGATCTAACGATTTAAAAACATAAACGTCTTGAATTTTGTCATGTTTTGACCAAGATTGTTTCGCCCAAAGGAATCCAATCTTTAATCCTAAATTTGGATGTAAAAGACGGCCAAACAAAAACCTGCATATTTTGTTTTCAAATATTTTTTTTAAAAATTTATAGCCATAATCTCCAGGGCCTAATCCGTCTCCATGGCCTACGTAAATTTTTTTGCCGTTAATGTTATACTTTTGAGGATTCCTATACATATTTGCTCCGAATTCTTTTGAAAAGAAGTCTCCCATCCACATATCATGATTTCCGGTAAAGATTTCAATTTCAATTCCCAAATCACTTAACTCTGCAATTTTGCCTAGAAATCGGCTATATCCTTTGGGAATACTGTGTTTATATTCATACCAAAAATCAAATAAATCTCCAACTAAAAATAATATTTGAGCATCACTTTTAATGGAATCTAACCAATCACATATTTTCTTTTCTCTAATCAAACTTTCAGTATGGTTTGGAGCCCCGAGATGAAAATCAGATGCGAAGAATATTTTTTTGTTAGATAATAAGGAGATTTCTTTCAAAATGTTTAAAATTTGCATCAAAATTAGTATTGAATTTAAATAAATCATGGATTTGTAGATTTTTTAATCTTTTTTTTTCTTTTACCTATACTTTTTTTTCAAACATTATTGATTTACCTTATCTTTACACTTTCACATTATTAATTGTTATTTTATATGCCAACACCAAATAGAGTTTTAATTGCAGAGGATAGTTCAGTTATCCAAAATTTGGTAAAAAAAATTCTTGAATTTCAGAATTTTGAAATTACAGCAGTAAAAAATGGAGAGCAAGTAATTCAATTGCTTCAAAAAGAAGATTTTGATATTATTTTGTTAGATATTAATATGCCAATTATGGACGGAATGGAATGTGTTAAGGCTATAAGAGGCTTAGACGCTTCTAAATCCAAAATTCCAGTGGTGGCGATTACGGGCAACGCAAGAAACTACACAGAAGTAGAATTTAAAGAGGCGGGTTTTAATGATGTATTAATGAAGCCTTTAAATTTTGACAAATTAGTGCTCGTCGTTAAACGATTAACTGAACAGTAAATTTAGTTCCACCAATGAAAATCACATTTTTAGGTACTGGAACTTCCTCGGGGGTGCCTGTGCTTACTTGCAAGTGTGATGTTTGCCAATCGCTCGATTTTAGAGATAAAAGACTGCGAGTTTCAATACTTATCCAACATGACAATTTAAATATCATTATAGATACTGGCCCTGATTTTAGACAACAAGCTCTTTCTAGTAATCTATCTCATTTAGATGCAGTAATTTTTACCCACGAACACAAAGACCATACGGCTGGATTAGATGATATTCGCCCTTTTAATTATTTTTCGGGTCTTAAGCACATTCCAATTTATGCTCATTCAAGGGTCCTAACACAACTTAAACAAGAGTATTTTTATGCTTTTCAGGAAAATGTGTATCCAGGCGTTCCTTTAATTACATGTTGTGAGGTTTCAAATAAAGAATTCTTTATAAAAGATTTGAAAATTATTCCAATAAATGTATTACATCATAAATTGCAAGTTTTTGGATATCGATTTGGTGATTTTACCTATGTTACTGATGCTAATTATATTTCTGAAACTGAAATTGAAAAAATTAGAGGTACTAAAATATTGGTGTTAAATGCCCTTCAAAGAACCCCCCACATTTCACATTATAATTTAAGTGAAGCTTTAGCTTTAGCAGAGCAAATAGGGGCGGAGCAAACTTTTTTTACTCATATTAGTCACAAACTAGGTCTTCATAGAGAAGTAGAGCAAGAATTGCCCGAAGGAATAAATCTAGCTTTTGACGGCCTTTCTTTTTTCGTTTAGGTATGGACAAAAGAATTGTTCTTCCTCCCAAATATTATCATACAAACTTTGAGTATCTGTTGAGTTTTGTAAAAGACAAATACCATGATTTGTTAAATATTTCAGAATGGAGCTTCTTGAGACAATATTATTGCTTGAGTGAAGATTCTCAATGTTTATTCATTCGTTTTTGTAATAGGAAAGGGCTGTTTTTTAAAACAGATGGTCTTGCCTATGAAGAATTAGAAAATACCGAACACTTGCTTCACCAATTAGTTAAAGTAGGCTTTGTCTCTAAAATAAATTTTGAAGAGCATAAATTTTTTTTTTCGGAAATTTTACAAGTTTTAACCAAACAAGAATTAATTAAGGTATTTGACTTAAAAAGTCTAAAATCCGAGAAAAGAGAAATTTTAGTAAATTATTTAATTGAAAATTTATCAGCTGAAGAAATTATTAAAAAAATTGAATGGGAAGTTAAGCTAGTGAAAGTAAATTTTGAATTAGAGGTTTCATTTATGAAATTCTTGTTCTTTGGAAATAGAGCAATGGATATGACAGAGTTTGTTCTTAGAGACATGGGATTGATTCATTATTATAAGCATAGCGACGATGATTTGGTGGCAAGATTTGAAACTCGAAAGGATGCCGATGACAAGTGGATGATTTCAGACCAATTTGAGATTTTCGAAACGCTTAAAAATCAAGTTTCACTTGCCGAAATTAAGAATTGGTTTCTTAACTTAAATCTTACTGTGTCATCGCTTTCAAAAGTTGCTTTTCCCTCTTTTGAAAAATTAGCATTAAGAATTGGTAAATATTTTGAACAGAATAAAGATTTTGAAGCAGCAATAGAAATTTATCAAACAATAGAATCTACCCCATCAAGAGAGCGGACTGCCCGATGTTTTTTAAAAACAGGCAATCTGGAGGAGGCTAAAGTTCTTTGTTCTGAAATGATTTTAAGCCCCTTAAGTGTAGATGAACAATATTTTGCTGAATATTTCTTGAAAACATTAGACGGGAAGAAGAGCAAAAAACAGACTACAGAATGGCTTCAAAGTTCAGATGCAATTGAAATAGATAAATTCTATAAGAATCAAGTTGAGGTTGGAGCCATTCAGTATTATTTAGACTTAGGATTTCAAGCTGGGTTTTCTGAAAACTTCTCGTGGAGAACACTTTTTGGAC
>DAIQBE010000190.1:0-6123 GCA_036781325.1 Leadbetterella sp.
CTTAGCCGAGGCAAAAGAAAGATTTGGAGCAGGTGTTAACTTGACAGGTACAGCCCTTGAATATTTTGAAGATGGATTGAAACAATCTTTTAGAGTTTTGGGAGCTAGTGCAACAGGTTCTGCTAGTTTTAAAAATAGTAAGGTCCAAAATTATGATTATGCGGCATCAACAAATAAATTAAATGCAATCGCCATTCAAAAATGGTTGGCTTTATGTAATTTTAATGGTTTAGATGCATGGAGTGAATACAGAAAAACTGGCCTTCCTGTAACTCCCCAAAGTATCCAAGTTCCAGATAATAAGCGTCCAGTTAGATTTTATTACCCTAATACTGAATCTGGTTCAAATTCAGAGAATGTGAAAGGTCAAGGGACAATTGATGTTTTTTCTACTCGATTATTCTGGGATGTAGATTAGATTATTTTCTAATAGATTATTAAAAAAGAATGGGGAATATTGCAATATTCCCCATTCTTTTTTAAGCTAAATCCAAAACCTACAAAATCTTTCTGGCTATTGTAAACTGCCAACCTTTTTGCATTTGATTGTATCTATCATCATTATTAAATTGCTTTGAAGAAATGTCTCCTAAGCTACCCATATTTCTTAAATCAAAATCAAAACCAATCAATTTAAAGCCTATTCCAGCCTGGTAGCCTATGGTAGAGTTGCCAAATGCTTCATCAACGTTTCCTGTGATTCTTTTTAATTCAGAAGCAAACTTTTCATCTTCATTTAATTTAAAAGAATATACTGGGCCCGCCATAATTCTAATTCTATTGAACAATTTATAACCCACTAACACAGGAACATCTAAATTATTAGTTTTAATGCTTAAACTAATAGGATTACCACCTAAGGTAGGTACTACGTTTACTTTTCCCCCTTTCGTTGAGAACAAAACCTCTGGTTGTAGAAATAATTTTTTACCAAATCTAGTGTAAACACCTAGGGCAAATCCAGTTTTGGTGTCTCTACTTTCATTGATATTCTTTCCAAAAGAACCAGCATCGGTTACTAAATTCGAAAAATTCAATCCACCTTTAATTCCTATTTGGAATTGGGCATAGGTACTTTGCATTACTAAAATTAATAATAAGGCTAAACTTAATTTTTTCATAAATCGATAGTATTTTAATTTTTAAGATATGTTGTATTAAACGTATATTGCATTTTTTAAGTACATTATTAACCAGTCTTTAACAAATGGCTAAACTAAAGTCAGCCTATTTCTGTCAAAATTGTGGGTATAATTCCCCAAAATGGCTGGGCAAATGCCCATCATGTGGAGAATGGAACACCATTCAAGAGGAATTGATTGCAAAAGACGAGCCAGAAAAAGGTTCTTGGCGATTTTCAACAAATTTGGGGTCAAGAGTAGCTTCAAAACCGAAATTAATTTCGGAGATAGATAAAGTTGAGAAATATAGAATCATAACCGAAGACCAAGAACTCAATAGGGTGTTAGGTGGGGGCTTAGTGCCGGGATCATTAACTTTGGTAGGAGGGGAGCCAGGAATTGGTAAATCTACCTTAATGTTGCAAATAGCCTTAAGTTTAAAAGACTATACTATTTTGTATGTTTCAGGGGAAGAAAGTGAGCAACAAATAAAAATGCGTGCGGAACGCTTACCCTTTCAGAATCCTAAATGTTATGTTTTAACAGAAACAGCCACAGATTTAATATTTAAGCAAATTGAAGTTATTGAACCTGACGTTGTGATTATTGATTCTATCCAAACATTGGTATCCCCATTAATTGAAAGCGGTGCAGGGAGTGTTTCTCAGGTGAAAGAATGTGCTTCTGAAATTATGAAATTTGCCAAGGAATCGGATGTTCCAGTAATTTTGATTGGTCACATTACAAAAGATGGAAGTTTAGCAGGACCTAAAGTTTTAGAACATATGGTAGATACCGTTTTGCAATTTGAGGGCGATCAATTTATGACGTATCGAATTTTGCGAACTACCAAGAATAGATTTGGAAATGCTTCAGAATTAGGTATTTACGAAATGCTATCCAATGGCTTACGACAGGTGAGTAATCCTTCGGAGATTTTAATTTCTGAAAGAAACGTACATTTAAGTGGCATTGCTATTGCTGCCATGATAGAGGGAAACAGGCCATTACAAATTGAAATACAGTCTTTAGTAAGTACTGCTAACTATGGAACACCACAAAGAAGCAGCAATGGATTTGACCCACGACGATTACAAATGTTACTAGCGGTTTTGGAGAAAAGAGGAGGTTTTAGATTGGGTACTCAGGATGTTTTTTTAAATGTGGCGGGTGGTTTAAAAGTCGAAGACCCTGCCATAGATTTGGCAGTTTGTGTTTCGATTGCTTCCTCTTATGAAGATTTACCAGTAAATAAAGCTTTTTGCTTTTGTGCGGAATGCGGCCTAGGGGGGGAGATTAGGGCTGTTAATAGAATAGAAAACAGGATTTCAGAAGCCGCAAAACTAGGCTTTGAGAAAATATATATAGCGAAAAATAACTTAAAAGGACTTACAATTTCTGACTATGCAATTCAGATAGTGGCTTTGGAAAAATTAGAAGATGTGTTTTCTGATTTATTTGGATAAAAATTCTATAGAAAGTTCATTCGCTATAAAAATTTTCTATTATTTTCGGGAGTATAAAAATTTTTTCTAAAATATGCCTGAATTAGATGACATTGATCGTGAAATATTACTGGCTTTACAAAAAAATGCTAGGACTACCACAAAAGAATTATCTTATGACTTAAAACTCTCCCAAACCCCAATTTATGAACGGATAAAGAGATTAGAGCGGGATGGATACATTGATAATTACGTAGCATTACTCAATAAAAAAAAGATTGGCAAACCTATGCTGGCCTATTGTAATGTGCAGCTAAAAGAACATGCCAAACCATTTTTAATACAATTTGAAAGGGAAGTTATATTATTTAATGAGGTTGTGGAGTGTTATTATATTGCTGGAAATTTTGATTATTTGTTACGAGTGTTGGTAAAAGATATAGCAGAATATCAAAATTTTATGGTAAATAAACTAGCTGCATTGGAGAATATCCAAAATGTCCAATCTATGTTTGTTATGACAGAAATAAAATGGTCTACAGAAATACCTATTTAAACTTTTAAACTTTTTTCTTTTTTTGCAGTTTACTAGAAAAAACATTTTAATGGTTAATATTTCAGATCAAAAAAAAAGCAATATAAAAAACAAGAATATAAACCAAGATTTCTATTTTAATGAAAGAGGATTAATGGTTTTTACGAGAGCGTATCATCTTAAAAGAGGATATTGTTGTAAAAGTAATTGCTTAAATTGTGCATATAAACCAGAAAATTTGAAATAGAATTTTGTTTTTTAAATAAAATTTCGGATATTTGCAGCCCAATTAGGTGAGTCGTTTCGTGAAAACGAGTTTTTAAATTTAACAAATAACAATAATGCCAAAGGTTTGTCAAATAAGTGGTAAAAGAACAAGGACTGGTAACAACGTGTCGCATGCTAACAATAAAGTGAAACGCAAGTTTTATCCTAACCTTAAAACTAAGAAGTTTTTTCTTGAATCTGAGGGAGTTTGGGTGGAATTAAAGGTTGCAACCAGCACCATCAGAACCATCAACAAAAAAGGTTTAGAAGCAACATTGCTTCAGGCTGCTCGCAAGGGTACCTTGTCGCTATAAAAGATAATTAGTTTATTTTATTAAGATTGAATTTTAAGTTATATTGCTTAAAGTTCAATCTTTTTTTTTATTATGATTAAAGAAATTACAGAAACCTCCGTTTTTTTAAAAGGTGTTATTGGTGATTTTGAACCAAAGATTGGGGTAGTTCTTGGCAGTGGTCTAAGTAAAATGTTAGACGAAATCGAAATTCTCTTCGAAATTGATTATAAAATCATTCCCAATTTTGTGCGAACCACACTGGATTTCCATAAAGAAAAATTGATTTTTGGATTAATCGGTAATCAGAAGGTTGTTTGTATGCAAGGCCGATTTCATTATTATGAGGGCTATTCAATGGATCAAATTACATTTCCAATTCGAATCATGAAACAGCTTGGAATAGAAACATTAATAATCTCCAATGCTTCTGGAGGTTTAAATCCAAGTTTTAGTGAAAGTGATTTGATGATAATAAATGATCATATTTCTTCCTTTATCCCTTCACCTTTACGAGGGCCCAATATTATGGGTGACAGATTTCCTGATATGAGTGAGCCTTATTCGAAGGAGTTAATCGATATTGCTAAAAGTGTCATAAAAGATATTGATTTAGCTGGAGTACACGAAGGGACCTATGTAGCCGTTCCAGGGCCTCAATTAGAAACAAAAGCTGAATATAAAATGCTTAGAAATTTTGGAGCGGATGCAGTCGGAATGAGTACAGTTCCAGAGGTTATAGTGGCTAGACAAATGAATCTGAATGTATTTGGACTTTGTGCTATAACTGATCTTTGTATACCAGAACATTTAAAAGTGGCCAAAATTGAGAATATTTTAATGGCAGCAGCTAAGGCTGAGCCGAAAATGGCATTGCTAATTAAGGAATTGATAATTAGATTATAATAAGCTACTTTTTTTCCTGTGAATTATTGAATTCTAAAAGCCTATTGTATAGACCAGTTTCTACAAAAGTAAATTTTCGGTGAGTAAAAAAATTAAAGAAGAAACTTAAGCCCATCCCCGAGAAATGACTAATACTTCCAATTGGGCTAAATTCTTTATTTATCAAGGGTAACGTAGCTTTTATGTTACCAAATAGATTAGTTAAAATGATTAAAGAATAATAAGAACCTTTTACTGTAATTAAACCAGAAATTATTACAACCATTAAAAATTTAATAATTTCTCTTCGAGTGTTTCCTGAGCCTTTTGCTTTAAAAGCAAATATTTTAGCTAAAATGAAACCCACTGGAAAAGATATAATGAAACCCCATAAAATGCCTTTTTCAAAAGGGAAACCCAAAAAACGGATACAAACAATGGTTCCTACTAGGTACTGAACGATAACTCCGCTACCAGCTGCAAAAAAATAACCAAACAAGGGCTTGTAGCGTTGAAAAATATTTTTCAAATTGGAGAATTTTAATAATATAGACTTAATGCAAATATCTTAAAAAAAAAAGATATTCCAAAAGATAAAACGGTACTGTATTACTATTAAATATAAATATTTGTTATTTATTAACGCCTTCTACCTTTTTAAGACTCAAATAGCCTTCTATTTTTTAAAAAATTATTATAGCCTTCTTTTTTTTTAGATTTCTTGCATAGGAAATCATAAATTTGCAAAAGATAAGTTTCCAATATCATAAAAAATACACTTGTAAAATCCATGTTTATTCATATCGCATTTATGTTATGTTCGGCAATTAGTCTAACGTCTGATACTACATTGCCATTTTCATTTTATGATGATCAGATTTTAATAAATCGATTTAAAACTATGCTTGTAAATGTTAGAGAACAAAAAGTGAGTCCGTATGTAGCTGAAAATGAGTTTATTGAAATATTTAAAGGAATTAGGGAAAGCTATCCAAATGCATTAAAAGAAGATGAGGCCTCCATATTGGCTTTCCCTCTTACCAAGAGTAATATTGATGCAGTAGGAGGTAAAGGATCTGGATATTTTGTTAAAAACTTCAATTTGTTTGATTTTAGTGTGAATGGAAGCCACCCAGCGCACGATATTTTTATTTTTGATAAAAATCAAGATTGTAAAGACGACAGGAAGAATGATTATGTAGATATAGTGTCGGTTGGCAATGGAATAGTAATGGCAATAGAAAAAGATTGGACAGATTCTTCCGCTTTTAGAGGTGGGAACTATGTTTGGGTTTATGACTTCGAGCGGGGAGGACTTTGGTATTACGCTCATCATAGAAAAGTGGTGGTGGATGTTGGTCAAATTGTGAAGGCTGGAGATAAACTAGGAGAAGTGGGAAGAACAGGATTTAATGCCCGCAACAAAAGATCGGATACACATTTACATTTAATGTATTTGAAAATCAACCAAGATTTTTTGCCTGAACCTGTGGATTATTATCCTTGGTTAGTTTTCTCTAAGACCATACAAGAATCGTCAATAGCTAGGAAACAAAGAAAGTTTAATAGAAAAATTG
>DAIQBE010000191.1:0-6113 GCA_036781325.1 Leadbetterella sp.
CAAAGTGATCATTAAAGACAATCTAGGAAACGAATATCCATTTTTTGATGATCCCGTACAAAATAATAATATTAAAACCAGCCGAGGTTATAATTACAGGTCTGTGAATAAATTTAAAGCTGAAGTTGGAAGAAGCTATCAGCTTTTTATTGAAACTTTTGATAAAAAAACCTATATCTCCGCTCCAGAAAAAGTAATTCCGGTACCCAAAGTTGAAAATGTGAAGATAGATTTTACTGAAATAAAGCCAACATCTTATCTCAGAGGTCAATTTAAAGTGTCAGTCAATGTTAAAGACAGAGCAAACGAATCGAATTATTACAAATGGGATTGGTACAATGTAAAAAAGATAGATTGGTGTAGAGAATATTCCATTGGTAATGCAGCGGGAACAACCTCCTATGTGGACCCATGCTGTGAAACTTGTTACGAAATAACTCCTTGTATTGATTGTATTGAAATTTCAAATGATAAGCTTATAGATGGAAATGTTTTCAACAAAGCTTTAACTTCGGTACCCTATGATAATAGTTCCAACTATTATCTAGTGGTAAATCAATATTCAATTTCAGAAAATGCATATAAATTTTGGAATACTGTAAAAGAACAATCAAAAAATTCAGGAGGATTATTCGACGCTATTCCAAAGTCTATAAAAGGCAACATTAAAAACTCCAAAGATTCAAAAGAAGAAGTTTTAGGTTATTTTACAGTTTCTGACCTACATGAAGAGGTAATAATTATAGATAGAAATTTAACAAGCCCAAAACCCATTATCGTGGAACCTTATCTTCCTCCTTGGATTCGAACTGAAAAATGTTGGCCATGTGTGGAATCTTTTAATAGAACAAAAATAAAACCAGTTGGTTGGAGATGATAGTCTTAAAAACTCAATGTAAAAAATGCCAGTAAAATAGATTATTTCACTGGCATTAAACCAAAACCATTGAATAGGACTACCATCCTATGCCGTAGTCTTCACCATGATTACTACTGCCGCCCCAGAAACTTCCATTTTTCCAATCAAAATATATGGCATTAATCGGACCACTGGTACGCTCTTGGTAATCAATGGTATACCCCATTCGTTTCAGTTCATTTCTAGACCAAATGGGCATCGCTTCGTTGAGGGTCATGGCTCCAGGTTTTTTCTCGTGTTTTCCAAAGGAAGAATACATTTGATAGGTTTTAAAACTTGGTGCTTCGCAAGCCTCTTGAACGGTCATTCCAAACTCCACCACATTTAAGAAAAACTGTAACAACAACTGATCTTGTTCATCTCCAGCTTGTTTTGCAAACGCCATAAAAGGCTTTCCATCTTTCATGGCCAAGCTAGGCGTGAGTGTAACTCGGGGTCTTTTACCAGGTTCTAAAACATTAAAAGGACCATCCTTGGCATCAAGCACGAAAGCTTGCATACGCTGGCTTAAACCCACCCCCGTATTGCCCGCTATACACGCTGGCACCCATCCACCGCTGGGAGTAAATGAGCACACCCAACCTTCTTTATCAGCAGCTACCACCGAAGTTGTTCCCGATTGAAAATGCTCCAAAAAATCTGAATCTACTGTCGAATTAAAGGTTTGGCCCTCTTTACTTTTTTTAAGCAAATCTAAAAAGGGATTTAACTTATTTTCAAAAGGATAGGGATCTCCGGGTCCCGCATTAGCATCATTTTTCAACCAATCAATTGTCTTTATTCGTTCTTTAGCATACTCTTTAGAGAGTAAGCCTTTCATAGGTGATTTTGGCTCAAAAGCTGGGTCACCGTAGTAAAAATCTCTATCAGCAAAAGCTAAGTTCATGGTTTGATATAGCGTGTGAATATATTTACTCGAATTATAACCCATACTTTTCAAATCAAAGTTTTCAAGCATGTTTAAAGATTGTAAAAGGGCTGGTCCTTGCGTCCATTGTTGCAGCTTATACACTTCTATTCCCTTATAATTGGTCATCATGGGCTCTTCTATCTTCACTTTCCAATTGGCTAAATCGGCCTCGGTAATAAGTCCACCTTGCTCTTGTGTACCCCTAGCAATTTCTTTAGCAATATCGCCTTTATAAAATCTATCGTAGGCAGCCATAATAGCATCTTTTCTCGATTTTCCTTTTGACAAAGCCTCTTGCTCAGTACTTACCAATTTTTGCAAAGTCGCCAACAATTCTTTTTGAACAAAAATCTCTCCAGCCTCAGGCGCCTCTCTCTGACTGCCTAAATGTGGCAAAAATACTTTTTTAGAATAGGGCCATTGCTTTATTTGTGCTTTTCCCCTTTCAATGGAATTAGCAGTTTGTGCTTCTATTGGATAGCCCGCTGCCAACTCCATGGCTGGAGCCAACACCTCTTTTAAACTCATAGTACCATATTCCGCAAGAATAGTTAATAAACCACCCGGAGTACCAGGTGTAACGGCCGCTAATGGACCAAACTCTGGAGGATAGCTGTAGCCTTTTGATTTATAGAATTCTACCGTAGCCCCTGTTGGAGCCACACCTAGGGCATTAATGGCTATCACTTTTTTGGTTTTGGGATTATATATCAAGGCTTGGGTTTCTCCGCCCCAGCTGAGCACATCCCACATGGTGCAGGTAGCTGCCAACATAGCACAGGAAGCGTCAATTGCATTTCCTCCTTTCGTAAAAATCATTGATCCAGCCGTGGCCGCCAATGGCTTTCCCGTAATGGCCATCCAGTTTTTACCATGCAGCGGTGGCTTTTGGGTTTGGACCGGAAAAGTATTAAAAGATTGAGCAATACTTTGATAAGCTAAAAGAAGCAAAAAAACGACGCCTTTTTTCATAAAAATTAAAATTAATGTTGATTCAACAAATATGAAAAAAAAATCCGAATTAAAGCAAATTTAAATACTTTAAATCGAATAGTTTGCGATGGTTTTACTTAGAAATTTCATATTCTTACAACATTTTTTTACCTTTGTTCATCTATTTTTTTACCTCTTAATAAATTTTAATTGTCACCTAAAACGTTCATTCTAAATTACCCTATTTTAATCATTATTTTATGCCCATTTGTTACAATTGCACAAGATGCAGTCATATTCAAGCCCAATCCTGTAAAAATAAAATTTGAAGCCACCCCAATAAGTCAAAATCTAAAGATAGATGGCAGCCTCAACGACAAAGAGTGGGCATTGGCTAAGCCTTTTTCAGATTTTGTAGAGATAGACCCTTTTCAGGGGAGTGTACCCAAGCACAAAACCGTGGCTCGTGCTTTGTATAACCGAAACTTTCTCTATATAGGTGTTTTCAACAAAGACAGCCTTGGCAAAAAATCAGTGCGAGTAATTGATTTCAAGCGTGACTTTAATACCCGTACCTCCGACTATATAGGCATGGGGATTGATGGTTTTAGCGATGAAAGAAATTGTATGGTTTTTACAACAAATCCCCATGGAGTTCAAAGAGACTTTTTATCGTTTGATGCTAGTTATATAGATATCGACTGGGATGGCCTTTGGAAAGTAAGAACCACACGTTCAGATTCTGGTTGGTATGCAGAATTTGCAATTCCTTGGAAAACTTTACGCTATAAAGTAAATAAAGATTCCACGACAAGTTGGGGTTTTAATATCAATAGAAGCAGAAGAATGACCAATGAAAATTATTCGTTGTCTCCTTTTCCAAGATCGTTTAACGTTTTAAGAATGGATTATGCAGGTCAAATAACGAATATCAAACCTCCACCCCCTTCCACTAATATCAGGGTTCAACCATTTTTTCTGACTTCAATAGATAAAACAAATAACATTGCAGGTCGAAAACCTAACGATGCAAATTATAAAATTGGTGGAGAAATAAAATGGGCGATTAATTCCAATTCCGTATTAGATTTGACATTTAATACTGATTTTGCCCAAGCGGATGCCGATAGGCAGGTAAACAATGTTTCCAGGTTTTCTGTATTTTTCCCAGAAAGACGCCAATTTTTTCTTGAAAATGCGTCACTCTTTGGAGTAGGAATATCACAAGGAGCAGACCTATCGGGCGGTTCTATGCGAATAACGCCGTTTTTTAGCCGTAAAATTGGATTAGATGATTTTGGAAACCCTTTGGCTTTAGATTTTGGAGCTAGGTATGTGCATAGATCTGAAAAAAGTAATTATGGAGGCATGTTTATTAAGCAAAGAGATGTTTCAGGAACTCCTGCAACGTATTTTGGTGTAGGTAGATTTTCAAGAAATTTTGGCAAAAAATATCGTATAGGAGGTCTGCTTACAGCCAAAAACAATTCATTAAATACTAATATTTTAGGAACATTAGATGGTTTTTTTAGATTTACAGAATCACATTCCTTAAATTGGGTAACTACTGCAAGTCATGACTCTAAAGACAACACCAAAGGTTTTGCAGGAGCAGCACAGTATGTTTATTCTACCAATCAATGGAAGATTTGGTGGACACAATCATTAGTAACTGAAAATTACAATCCGGAAGTAGGTTTTGTTTCAAGAAAAGATGTAATAGGAACCACTCCTGGTATTTTTTGGTACAATAGAGGAAAATGGATTCCATTTAAAAAATTTATAAGATCCTATGAACCTAGCATACTTTTAGAAGTTTACCACAAAGCAAGTACACTAAAATTAACTGAGACGGGACTTGGAATTAGCCCATTTTGGTTTATGTTACAGAATGGAGGCATAATAGGTCATGTTTTCACACCAACTTATCAGAATTTATTTACCTCGTTTTCTCCTTTAGGAATAAAAATAAATAAGGGAGAATATACATACGGAAGACACGCAATTTATTGGTTTAGTGACGGTTCAAAAAAATTAAGCTTCTCTTGGAATGGGGAATATGGCACTTATTATGACGGAAAATTAAATACAACGGATTACAAATTAAATTTTGCACCCATTCCACATTTTGCACTAAATGCAAGATTTAACAGAAATCATTTTAAAGAAGTTGGAGAATTAAAACAAACAAAAACCGTAGACCTCTATGCCTTAGAAGGCCGTTTTGCTATAAATCCAAGAATTCAATTGATAAGTTTTTATCAAAGAAACGCTAGTTCAAAAGCAAATAATTACAATATCAGGTTTTCTTGGGAATATCAACCCCTCTCTTTTATATATATTGTTTTAAATAAACGTGAGTTCCAATCTATTACTGAACCTAATATGCGAAGCCAAGAAGATAATGTAATTGCAAAAATTAGCTATTTAAAACAGTTTTAGCTATAGTCAATCCACTTTTATTTTTTTTAAAATTTAAGATTTTCCATTTTATCAGAAGAAATTTTATTTATTCAACAAAAAACTATTCCTTAAAAATATTTTTAAAAAATTCAATAATCCTCTATTTCTTTCCAAAAGACTATGGTTTTTGTTATTTTTGAAAAATTAAGTACTTCTCAAATTCCAAATGAAAAAAACAATCGTTTCAATCCTATTTATCCTAGTTTTCCCTTTGATAGCCTTTACTCAAATAAAACCAGAATTTCTTTCAAAATATAATGAAGAATGGGTTGAAAAAACCTTTAAAAGCTTAACCTTAGAGGAAAAAATAGGACAACTATTGATGCCGCGAGGCAACACTTCCGGCAAAGGATATGATCCAGAAAAACTTAAAGCATGGGTAAGAGATTATAAAATTGGTGGTATTGTGTTTTTTGCAGGCCAACCTAGTACACAAGCTAGAATTTCAAATGAGCTTCAATCTTTAAGCAAAGTTCCTATGCTAGTAGGTGTTGATATGGAATGGGGAATGGCCATGCGGCTAGACAGCACAGTAAGATTTCCCTATCAAATGGCATTAGGTGCTATGCCTGGAGGAGAAAATCTAATCTATAGAATGGGAGTTGAAGTTGGAAAACATTCAAAAAGAATGGGCATTCATGTAAACTATGCGCCTGTAGTAGATATTAATAACAATCCCAATAACCCAGTAATTAATTTCCGCTCTTTCGGGGAGGATAAATTAGCTGTAAGCAATAAAGCTTTAGCCTATATGCAAGGCATGCAAAGCCAGAATATTATTACCTCTGCAAAGCATTTTCCAGGACATGGAGACACGGGTGTTGATTCCCATTACGACTTACCCGTAATAACCCATGATTTAGCACATCTAAAAAACAATGAGTTGTT
>DAIQBE010000192.1:0-6059 GCA_036781325.1 Leadbetterella sp.
TCAAATGATTGACAATCTTTGTGGGCCCACCTGGGATCGAACCAGGCACCTACTGATTATGAGTCAGTTGCTCTAACCGAATGAGCTATAGGCCCGGAACTAAAAAATAAAATAACACCTTATTTTTTAATCGTGTCGCAAAAGTAAGCTTATTTTAGAAATTTAACAAAAAAAAATAAAAGAAAAATTGACTTTAACTATATTCCGTATTCTAATCCATTTATTATAAACATTTTGAAAAATAGAAATTTACACCGCACAATTTAATCTAAATAAATAATTTAAGTTAAATCTAAATTGTTTAGAATAAATCTAAATTTTATCAATAATTCTTTTAATCGATAATTAATATTAAGTTTGTATATGATAAAGTCTATATTGATCGTATCACTAGCAAGTTTACTTTTATTTGAAAGTTTTTTGCCAAATTTTATGTCGATTACTCAATCGGCTAAAATGGGAGAATTATACAGTCATTTTAAAGATCATAATAAAGCAGGTGTAAGCTTATCTGAATTTCTTTGGATGCATTATGCCGCCGAATCAAGCCACAAATCAAATGCTGAGCATCAAAAATTGCCTTCTATTAACCTACATTTTGGCTTTCTTTTTTATATTCCTTCTTTTAGTGTTTACCTAGAAAAAATTTCTTTTGAATTTGCATTATTAGGGAATCTTGATTTAAACCATTATTTCAATAATTACCATTTCAACTATCTCAGGTTCCTACTTAACCCTCCTCAGTTTAACTAATTTCTATTAGTTAACAATTTTTCTAAAATTCTAAATCATTATTATGTTTGATAAACTAGTCAGATATAGTATTCATCACAAATTAGTGGTGGGTATTGTGGTATTTCTAAGTATGGCTGCGGGGTTGATTTCTTTGAAGAATCTACCTATCGATGCCGTTCCAGATATTACTAATAATCAAGTGGTGGTGCTAACCCTAGCTCCAACTTTGGCTGCTCAAGAGGTGGAGCAATACATTACTGCTCCATTAGAAATGCAGTTCGTAAATATTCAAAATCTTGCAGATATACGATCAGTATCTCGTCAAGGACTTTCGGTTATAACCTTGGTTTTTACAGATGAGGTTAATATTCATTTGGCTCGTCAACTCACTTCTGATCAAATAAAAATGGCTTCCGAAGCTATTCCAAAGGAATTTGGCACCCCTGAATTAGCTCCAATTACCACGGGTTTGGGCGAAATCTATCAATATACTTTAGAGGTAAAACCAGGTTTTGAGAATACGTTTGATTTAACCTCCCAAAGAACAATTCAAGATTGGATAGTAAAAAAGCAATTATCGGGAATCGAGGGTGTTACCGAAATAAGCAGTTTTGGTGGATTTGTAAAACAATATGAAGTATCTGTTGTCCCAGAGAAATTATTACAAATGGGAGTTAGCCTAAAAGAGGTCTATGATGCAGTTAGTGCAAATAATACGAATACTGGAGGCAGTTACATTGAAAAATTTGACCAAACTTATTTCATCAGAGGAGAAGGCACTTCGAGTTCTTTAGAAGAATTAGGACAAATCTTAGTGAAGATGTCAAATGGAGTACCTGTTTTGGTAAAAAATGTGGCTGAGCTGAGATTTGGACATGCCAAACGCTTTGGGGCAATGACAAAAAACGGAAATGGAGAGGCGGTTGGAGGAATAGTCTTGATGCTAAAAGGTGCAGATTCTGAGAAAACCATAAAACAAGTAAAAGCGCGAATCGAAAAAATTAACAAAAATTTACCCACAGGTTTAAGTGTAAAACCTTTTATAGATAGAACCAAGTTAATTGATAAGTCTATAAAAACAGTTCGAAATAACCTGATTGAAGGTGGTTTAATCGTAGTGTTTGTACTTGTGTTGTTGATGGGAAGTATAAAAGCTGGCTTAATTGTAGCATCCGTGATACCGATTACAATGATAATCACTTTTGGATTAATGAAAGTATTTGGGATTTCAGCCAATTTAATGAGTCTTGGTGCTATAGATTTTGGTCTTTTGGTCGACTGCTCAGTAATTGTTGTAGAAAGTGTTCTTTTTACTATTCATTCAAAAAAAGAATATCATGTAGATAAAATTGAAGACACAGTTTTTAAAGACTTGGTCTTAAATTCTTCTACTAAGGTTATGTCATCGGCTCTGTTTGGTGGAATTATTATTCTTATAGTCTATTTGCCCATTCTATCATTAGGCGGAATTGAGGGTAAAATGTTTAACCCTATGGCTATGACAGTGAGCCTGGCCCTAGTGGTTGCTATTCTATTATCCCTCACCTATGTGCCGGCAATTACTTCTTTGGTACTTTCTAAGGAGGGTAAAAAAGAATTCAAACTTTCTAAAAAAATTATTGATTGGATGTTTAGTATCTACTCTCCAACATTTCAATATGCCCTAAAACACAATACAAAAGTGTTATTTGGAGCAATAATACTATTTTTAATTAGTGTCATTTTGTTTTTAAATATGGGCGGAGAGTTTATTCCAACGCTGGATGAAGGAGATATAGCCATAGATTTTCAAACGCCTCAAGGCTCGTCATTAAACACTACCATTGAAGCTACTACTAGGGCTCAAAAAGCTTTAATGAAAAAATTCCCAGAAATTCAACAAATAGTAGGGAGAATTGGAGCTTCAGAAGTACCAACTGACCCCATGCCCCCAGAAGCTTCTGATTTGATGATCAATTTAAAAGACCATTCCGAATGGACAAGTGCCAAAACTCCTCAAGAATTGGCAAAAAAAATGGCTATAGTACTTGAGGAAGAAGTTCCAGGTAATGCTGCGGAATTTACTCAGCCCATCCAAATGCGGTTTAACGAAATGATTGCAGGTTCAAAATCAGAATTTGCCATTAAAATATTCGGAAATGATTTGGAATTACTGAACAAAAAAGCGAAAAGTGTAGAAAAAATTCTGAATAAAATTGAAGGCACAAAAACAGTAAGAATAGAAAGAATAAGTGGGCGGCCACAAATCAATGTTAAGTACAAAAAAGAGAAATTGGCTGAATTTGGTTTAAATATTGATGATTTAAATTTCATTCTAAAGACCTCTTTTGCAGGTGAAGTGGCTGGCGTGTTTTTTGAAAATGAGAAAAAATTTGATGTTGTTGTACGTTTTGAAAAGCAAGCAGCCGACGACTTAGAGCATATTAAAAATCTCCAAATCGAAACTGGAACAGGTTCAATGATAAAATTCGAAAATCTGGCAGCCATAGCATACAAAAATGCACCTTCCCAAATATCCAGAGAAAAATCAAACCGCAGAATAATAATAGGCGTGGACATAGCAGACAGAGATGTAGAAAGTTATGCCAATGAAGTGGCTAATAAATTAGAAACTCAAATAAAGCTACCCCCTGGCTATTACTTTGAATATGGTGGCTCTTTTGAAAATTTAATTAGAGCAAAGAATCGTTTAATGATTGCAGTGCCAGCTGCCATGATTTTGATTCTTTTTTTATTGTATTTTTCTTTAGGTTCCTTCCTACAAGCAGGTTTAGTCTTTAGCGCTATTCCATTTTCAGCTATTGGTGGTGTTTTTGCACTTTTAGTTCGAGGAATGCCATTTAGTATTTCAGCAGGCGTTGGTTTTATTGCCTTGTTTGGGGTTGCTGTTTTAAACGGTCTTGTACTAATTAGCTATTTTAATCAATCCGCAGAAAAAGATATAATGAAGCGAATTATTGAAGGAGTTTCCGTACGATTTAGACCGGTTTTGGTCACAGCTTTTGTGGCTTCCTTAGGATTTTTGCCTATGGCCATTTCGACATCAGCCGGAGCCGAAGTACAAAAACCATTAGCTACGGTAGTAATCGGCGGCTTAATAACCTCAACCTTGCTTACCTTGGTGGTTTTACCAATAATTTATATGATTTTAATGAAAAAAATCGAAAAAAAATGAACAAGATAATACTATTTTTTGTGCTCGCACAGTCATTTGTTTTTGGTCAAAAAACTAATCTAGATGCATTAATCCAGATCGGATTAAGTCAAAATAGAGACCTTAAAATAGCTTTAAAGCAAATAGACGTGCAAAAAGCCTTGATAAATACGGCCTACGAGGTTCCAAAAACAAAATTCGACTATTCTTTAGGAAATATTCAAACTCCTGGTGCCACAGATTATTCTATTAGTGGTATTCAAAACACAGACTTACCTAAAGTTTTTAAATTAAAAAAAGCTTATAATCAGTCTTTGTTAAAAATTAGTGAATCTGAATATTGGATATTGGAAAATGAATACAAACTGAATGTTGCTACATTCTATTACAATCTATTCTATTTGGAAAGTTTTAACCATCTTTTAGAAACAGAAAATTTAAAGTTAAACGAAATTGAAAAGGTTTACAAAAAGCGATTTGAGCAAGGTGAATCAGATGTTGTTGAATCTTCCAATATCAGTTTGAGAATATTAGAAAACCAAATGAAAATATTAAAAATAAAAACCCAAAAACAAGAGATTGAAAACTCTTTGAAAAATATTTTAAATATCCCAAGTATTCCTAGCCTAGATTTTCAAAATGCATCCAAATATACAGTTCAAAATATAAACAATAACGCAAAATTAGAATGGCACCAAAATTTGGTTTATAGTGCAAAAAATGCCCTTGAAACTGAAAAAAGTAAACTTTTGCCAAGTGTAAACTTCGGCTTTATGAACCAAAGTATGCTGGGTAGTTGGAAACAATTTGTTGGAATGGCTGGATTTGAGATTCCGCTATTTGCAAAAGCTCAAAAATCAAGAATTGAAGCTTCCAAAATTAATGTTTTAATAGAAGAGTCTGTATTTGAAAAACTGAAATCTCAAATTGAAAATGAAATTGTAACTCTACAAAATAGTCTCCTAAATTTAGAAAATGAAATGCTATTGGTAAATGAAAGGCTATTACCGGCATCTGAAAAAGTAGTAGAAATTTACATGAAAAAATATTTGGCGGGGCAAATCAATTATTTTGATTGGTATTTGGCTTATAATCAAAGTTTTAATTACAAAACCGAATTGATAAATTTAGAAAAAGCGAGGAATATTAATATTTCAACTTTAAAATATCTTACAAGAAATGAATAAAATAATAATAAGCATAATTTGTATGGCTTCAATATTAGCCTGCAAATCAGAAAAAAAAACACAAGAGGTTACTCAAAAACCTATTGATAATTACATTGTTTTCACAAAAAAACAATTTAAAAATTTAGAGCTTGAAACCGCTGAAATAGAAGAGAAAATCATGGACATCAGCATTGATGCAAATGGGGTGGTTGACGTACCGCCTGATCAAATTTTTTCAGTAAGTTATCCTATGAATGGAGTAATATCGAGCATCAACCATAACCTTTTGCCAGGGAAATTTATTAATAAGGGACAACTTTTGGCAGAAGTACAAAGTATGGAATTATTGCAAACACAAGAAGAGTATTTGAATGAAACAACTAAATATGAGCTATATTCCCAAGAATACGATCGCCAAAAAAACTTACTTGCTGACGATGCCACAGCCAAAAAGAAATTTCAGGAAATAGATAATGTAATTAAACTTAACAAAATTAAAATCAAAGCATTAAGTGAAAAACTAAAAGTAATGGGCGTTAATTCTTCCCAACTTACAAGTAGCAATTTGTCAGCAAGACATGCTATTTATGCCTCTCAAAATGGTTTCGTTAAAAATGTGTATGTTACCAATGGAAAAAGTTTTAGAAGCGATGAAACACTATTTGAGCTTATTGGCATACAACACATGCATATTGAATTAAAAGTATTTGGTAACGATATGTTTTCAGTAAAAGAAGGCCAAGAAGTTGATTTTGTTTCAGCAGAAGGTAAAAATATTTTGGGAAAAGTTTACTTAGTTGACAAAACAGTTGATATGGACAAAAAATCGCTAAACCTACATGTGCATCTGGAAGACGAAGTATTTGAAAAGTCGCTTAGACCCGGACAATATATTTCAGGAAGAATTAATGTAAAAAACTCAAAAGTAATGGCATTGCCTGAGTCTGCTATCTTATCTAATTCTGAAGGTAAATTTATTTTTAAAATGATTGAAGAAAAAG
>DAIQBE010000193.1:0-6056 GCA_036781325.1 Leadbetterella sp.
CTATTGCATGATTTAATCAATTATGTTTTCGAAGGAACTGAAAATAAAATCTTATTTTTAGGCGATGAGGCTCAACTTCCGCCTGTATCAATGCAGCTGAGCCCTGCATTGGATGTGGATCATATACAAAATTTCTATCACTCCAAAGTTTATTCACTTACGCTCACAGACGTGATGCGTCAGGAACAAAATTCCGGTATTTTAAATAATGCAACACAATTAAGAAACCAATTAGTTGTTAAAAATCCTGACATTCATTTAGAAACCAAAGGCTATAGAGATTTCTTCAAAATGACAAGTGAAAAAATTGAAGATGGAATTAGATATGCTTATGAAAAATATGGCAAAGAAAATACGATAATTATTACGAGATCCAATAAAAATGCAGTTCTATATAATAGATTGATTAGAAATCAAATAAATTTTTCTGATTCTGAACTCGATACCGGAGATTTATTGATGATAGTAAAAAATAATTATACTATTTTGGGCGAAGAATCAGATGCCGGATTTATTGCTAATGGCGAATTTGCAGAAGTGAAAAGAATTGGTAGAGAAGAAGAGATGCATGGATTTCGATTTCAAAATGTTACTTTACAACTCTTAGACTATCCAGAGGAACCATCTTTTGAAACTTTAATTTTTCTAGATACTTTATACTCTAATTCACCCAGCTTAAGCCAAGAGCAAAACAAATCACTCTATGAAAGCGTTTTGCAAGATTATTTTTGGGTTAAATCAAAAAAAGACCGAAAAAAATTATTGAAAGAAGACAAATACATGAATGCCCTTCAAGTAAAATTTGCCTACGCTCTAACCTGCCATAAGGCACAAGGAGGTCAATGGAATGCGGTGTTTATAGATCAAATCTATTTAGCAAATCAAAAAATTGATCTAGAAATAATTCGTTGGCTTTATACTGCTATCACAAGAGGAATTTCTGAAGTATATTTGATAAACTTCCAAGCCCAGTTTTTTAAAGAATTTGTACGTGAAAAATAAAAATAATATGGCTAAACTTCAGAGTGCAAAAAAAAGAATAAAGTATGCAAATAAAAGTGTGTTTCTCTCTGCTGGAACTCCCAATTATATTGGCAAAGAAGTAAAAGGCGAATCGCTAATTAAATTGGTTACCTATAATACCAAAGAATTAGCAGTTTATAATAATATAGAAATAAATGACTTAAATAACATTCCAAATCTAGATTATGTTAATTGGATTGAAGTTTCTGGTGTTCATCAAATTGATATTATTTCCAAGATTGAAAAGAAATTCCATCTCCATCCATTATTGATTGAAGACATTCTCAATACCACACAAAAACCAAAAATTGAATACTTTGAAAAAGAAAATCATCTGTTTTTTGTATTAAAAGTTCCAAGGATTATTGAAGATACTTTTGAAATTGAAAATGAACACATCGCTTTAATTTTAGGAAATGGATATGTAATTAGTTTTCAGGAATTAGATACTAATAATGTCTTTGATTTTATCATAAAAAGATTAAATAGAGAAAACAGTAAAACCAGGAGGCATAAAGCTGACTATCTCTTTTATTCCTTAATTGACCTAGTGGTTGATAATTACTTTTTGGTTTTAAGCAAATTGGAAGAAAAACTTTCCGATTTAGAAGATCAAATATTGTTTAATGCTAAACCCGAACACCAAAATCAATTGTTTTTTTTGAAACGAGAAATTACGTTTATGAAAAAGACCATTTTACCATTAAAAGATATTATAAACCAAATTATTCGGGATCCATTTGAACTTATATCCAATGAAGTTAAAGTTTATATAAGAGATATAATGGATCATGTGGTAGAAAATTTGGAAACGATAGAAACATTCAAAGACGACATTGAAAATCTTTTGGTTAATTACCATTCACAACTCAGCAATAAGATGAATGCGGTCATGAAAACCTTAACTGTTTTTACCGCCATTTTTATGCCACTTACTTTTATTGTCGGTATCTACGGCATGAATTTCGATAACATGCCTGAGCTTCGAAATACAAATGGATATTTCTACACTTTAATCGGTATGGCATTGTTAGCCGCATTTTTGTGGATATATTTTAAATGGAAAAAATATTTATAAAAAAAGAGGTTATTTTAATTACTCATTAAATATGAGATGAATTGAGAATTAAATATTTCCTTTTTCACAAATTGGAATTGAATAACTAAGTTTAATCACATTTAATTAAACCTTTAGCAATAAAAAACGGAAGAATAATATAAAGAGTAATGCCCTTTAAAAGAAAAAAAAAGAAACCAAACCAACCTAATTTCTTTATTAAAGTCACAATTTTTTGCTTCATCTTTAAATTCAAATCAATTAAGAATAAATTCAATTAAAAAGAATTTTTCTCTATTTTCCTTTTTCTATGTTGGTTCAATATCATTTTATTTAATTTGGCAGATAAAAAAGCTGAACCAGCACCCAATACTGCACCAGCAATAACATCACTTGGGTAATGTGCTCCTAAATGAAGCCTAGAATAGCCTACACTAGTAGCATATATTGCAGAAGGTACAATAACATACCATTTAGGGAAACTTAGTGATAAAGATGTAGCGGTTGAAAAAGCCAAAGCAGTACTTCCTGAAGGAAAGGATTCCCCAGTTTCTATTTTATAATTTTGAATAAATGGATAAGTTTCATAGGGCCGATTTCTATCAATTGCCTTTTTTAATATATATCCAACAGAATAGCTACCTATGGTTGAACAAGCAGCATTAAAACCTTCTTTTTTCAGTTTTTCATCACCTTTAATATATCCGGCTGTCAATAATACAATTGGAGAAGCAATTGCCGTAAAATCAGAGGTATTGGTTAAAAAATTAAAACTTTTATCAAATACTTTATATCGATTTAAATTAATTTTTTTCAATAGTGTAATATCAACATTTTGAGCTAAAATTGAAGTATGTACTGCTATTGAAAAGAAAAAGAAAATTAATCGTACCATTCAACTTAATTTAGAAATCCTTCCTTTGTCATGGTTTCAATCAATGCATTCTTTAAATCTTGGGATGCTTTAACCAAAGGCAATCTTACTCTTCCATCACAAAGTCCTCGTATTTCACATACCATTTTAATTCCTACTGGATTCGACTCTGCATAAAGTAAATTATCAAAATCTAAAAATCTAAATTGTAAGGCCGAAGCTGTCTTAAAATCTCCATTTAAAGCTGCCCATGTCATCTCACCAAATTCTTTTGGAAATCCATTTCCAATTACAGAAATAACTCCCTGATATCCAATACTTATCTGTGGAGTTACCAAATTATCATCGCCAGAAATAAGGATAAAATCTGAAGGACATTTTTTAGCTAACTCTAAGGCCTGCTCCATACTGCTTGAGGCATCTTTTAACCCAATGATATTGGGGTGTTTAGCAAGTTCTAAAATTGTGGCAATCTGAATAGAAGTAACAGTTCGACCTGGTACATTATAGATAAAAACAGGAACGGGCGAAGCATCTGCTATAGCTGTAAAATGAGCTATTATACCCATTTGAGAGGGTTTGACATAATAAGGACAAACTGACAAAATGGCATCGACCTGATTAAAATCGGTATTTTCAATACGATTGAGCACTTCAGAGGTATTATTGCCACCAATACCATAAACAATAGGTAATTTTTTAAAATTTGCTTCCTTACAAAATGCTAAAATTTGTTTTTTTTCATCACTTGTTGTAGTTGCAGATTCTCCTGTTGTGCCATTCACTACCAAGTAATCCGAATTATTATTAGAAACAAAATCGATTAGGTTTTTCAAACCTTCAAAATCAATTGAATTATTAGCATCAAAAGGAGTAATTAAGGCTACTCCAACTCCTCTGTACCGATGGTCCATGTAGTTTAATTTATTAAAAATGTAAATCTAGCAAAAAATATACAAAAGTTTAAATCTGACTTTTTAGAATTAATTTAAAATCATAAAAAAATAATTGAATATTTAAAATCAAAATATAAATGGCATTAAAGATTTATTCGAAATAAGTATTAAAAATTGACCGATACATGTTCATTTAATTCTTTCAATGATTCAAAAAGCTAATTAATTCTACTGACAAAATTGTTTACTTTTTTTTCAAAGAAATATACTTTTGGCAGATAAACATGAAAAAATGTCAGTAAAGTGTCAAGTTTACCCATTTGGCAACATCCTTGTTCAATAGCAATTTGGTTAGAATTTATAAATCTTTTAAACTAAAAATAGTATTATGTCAGTAAACGTAAAACCTTTAGCAGACAGAGTGTTGGTAGAGGCAGCACCGGCGGAGGAAAAAACAGCCTTTGGAATAATTATTCCAGACACTGCCAAAGAAAAACCACAAAATGGCAAGGTAATAGCTGTAGGGCCAGGAAAAAAAGATGAACCAATGACTGTAAAAGTAGGCGATTCAGTATTGTATGGTAAATATTCTGGCACTGAGCTTTCGGTAGAAGGTAAAGAATATTTAATTATGAGAGAATCAGATATTTATGCTATCGTTTAAAATTCATTTTAAAAGACAGATTATTACATTAAAAAATTAAAAAAAAATGGCAAAACAGATTATTTTTGATACCGAAGCAAGAGACAGACTTAAAAGAGGTATTGACACTTTAGCAAATGCAGTTAAAGTAACATTAGGGCCAAAAGGTCGTAACGTAATCATTGACAAAAAATTTGGTTCTCCTGCAATCACCAAAGATGGTGTCACAGTTGCAAAAGAAATTGAATTGGCAGATGCAATTGAAAATATGGGTGCTCAACTTGTTAAAGAAGTAGCTTCAAAAACAGCTGATCAAGCGGGTGACGGAACAACTACCGCTACTGTTTTAGCACAAGCGATTTATACAATTGGTGCAAAGAACGTTGCAGCTGGAGCTAATCCAATGGATCTTAAAAGGGGAATAGACAAAGCAGTTTTAGCAATTGTTAAAGAATTACACGCTCAATCTAAATCAATTACTACTTCGAAAGAAATTACTCAAGTAGCCTCTATCTCTGCAAACAATGATATGACTATCGGTCAAATGATTGCTGATGCAATGGAGAAAGTTGGAAAAGAAGGAGTTATAACTGTGGAAGAAGCAAGGGGAACTGAAACTGAAGTAAAAACTGTGGAAGGAATGCAGTTTGACAGAGGTTATTTATCTCCATATTTTGTTACTAACATGGAAAAAATGGAAGCCGAAATGGAACGTCCATTTATTCTAATTTCTGAAAAGAAAGTTTCTTCTATGAAGGAATTATTGCCAGTATTAGAGCAAGTAGCTCAAACTGGCCGTCCATTAATGATAATAGCAGAAGATGTAGACGGTGAGGCTTTAGCTACATTGGTAGTTAATAAAATAAGAGGAGCCTTGAAAGTATGTGCGGTTAAAGCACCTGGCTTTGGAGATCGTCGTAAAGCAATGTTAGAAGATATCGCTGTATTGACTGGTGGAACTGTAATTTCTGAAGAAAGAGGTTTTAAACTGGAGAATGTTGAAATTACAATGTTAGGTCAATGCGAAAAAGCCATTGTGGATAAAGATAACACAACCATAATAAATGGAGAAGGCAATACAGATGAAATAAAAGGAAGAGTAGCACAAATAAAATCACAAATAGAAGCTACAACCTCTGATTACGATAGAGAAAAACTTCAAGAGCGTTTAGCAAAATTATCTGGTGGTGTTGCCATCATTTATATTGGAGCTGCTACTGAAGTAGAAATGAAAGAGAAAAAAGATAGAGTTGACGATGCATTACATGCAACTCGTGCTGCAGTGGAGGAAGGTATCGTTGCTGGTGGTGGAGTTGCGTTTATTCGTGCTCAATCCGTATTAGCAAGCATTGAAGTTCTTAACGCAGACGAGAAAACTGGAGTTGCCATTATTAAGAATGCAATTGAATCTCCTTTGAGAACAATTGTTGCGAACGCCGGTGGTGAAGGCTCTGTAGTGGTTCAAGAAGTTAAAACTGGTAAAGGGGCATACGGTTATAATGCTCGCGACGATAGATACGAAGATATGATTGCAGCTGGTATAATCGACCCGACTAAAGTAAC
>DAIQBE010000194.1:0-6039 GCA_036781325.1 Leadbetterella sp.
CTTGATTTTCAAATCGATAAGCAAAGTAAAATTAAACTATTGATGGCTGGAAGTTTATATGCTGCGAGTGATGCTTTCGCTCGGTATAATAGGTATTCTAATTTTTCAGATCTTAATTTTACGCTAGATAACCCTAATGAAAAGTTTAATGTAGAATTTAAGTTAGCCACTGAAAATTCTGCTAATGCAGGTGCATATTTAGATTATTATTCCATCAACTATTCAAAAAAATTAATTTATGATCCAAAGGCATTTAGAATTTTTAGATTAAGGGGAACATTAAAAGAGCCTAAAATTTCATTAGCTTTATCAAATTCCGATCAAAATACGTTGCTTTGGTCGATTGATGATAAATTAAATGTAAAAAACGTACTATTTAGAGCGAATGAATCCTTTGATTTGAAATTAGAAAATGGAGAGAATCAAATTTTGCTTTTTAATAAATCATTGGCAGAATATCCTGTTTTTCATGGGATAATTAAAAATCAAGACATTAAAAAGAATTCAGTGCCAGAGCTACTTATTGTATTTCCAGATAAATTTAGGCAAGAAGCGGAGCGATTGATTATTCATAAAAAGCAAATGAATCTGGAAGTTTTAGGTCTTAGTACCTCGGAAATTTATAATGAGTTTAGTTCTGGAAAAGTCGATCCGTCTGCTATAAGAGACGTATGCAGGTATTTTTGGACAAAAGAGCCCCATAAGTTTAAATATTTATTACTTTTTGGGGATGCTACTTTTGACTATAAAAATAATAATAAGATTACATTTTTAGATCAACAATTGCTAGTTCCAACCTATGAATCTAGAGAATCATTGGAACCTATTTATAGCTTTTCTTCCGATGATTATTTTGGATTTTTAGAGCCTCAAGAAGGAGAATGGGAGGAAGGCTACAGTAAAGACAATGTATGGATTAGTAACAATGCTAACGACCACAGTTTAGATATTGCTGTGGGAAGATTGCCTGTGAAAACTATTTTTGAAGCTCGAAACATGATAAATAAGTTAATTTCTTATGAAAAACCTTTAATTACTGAAGGCTCATGGAAAGATAAAATTGTTTTTGTTGCAGATAATCGCGATTATAATATTCACCAACGAGATGCTGAAAATTTGTCTGAAAACGCGTTGAAAAATTGGGCAGGATTTGATGTTTCTAAAATTTATTTGGACGATTTCCCAATAAATGGAATTGGACAAGCTGTTTCAGCTCCTTTGGCTACCTTAGCACTAACTAATGCGATTTTAAATGGGGCATTCTTAATTAACTATAATGGACACGGTTCAGAAGACGGCTGGGCTCAGGAAAAACTTTTAACAAATAAGGAAATAATACAATGGAAAAATACAAGCAAGCTTCCCATTTTTTTCACAGCAACTTGCCAGTTTGGGAAATTTGATAATCCAAACATAGTGTCAGGAGCCGAACTGGCTATACTTAGCCCAAATGGTGGAGCTATTGCATTACTTACTACCACAAGACCAGTGTATTCAAGTACGAACGAAAAAATAAATTCCGCATTTTATAAAAATATTAGCTCTTCCAAAACGCTAGGAGACTTGTTTAAAGTTACAAAGAACCAATCTATCCAGGGTGAAATTAATCGAAATTTTAGTCTTTTGGGCGATCCAAGTTTGGCCTTGCCAATTTTTGGAAATGCTATTAAACTTCTATCTTTAAACGATAGTGCACCTGAAGGAGCAGAATTGAAGGCTCAATCCAAAGTAAAAATAAAAGGAGAAGTAACTACTATTAAAAATGGTAAAATTAGGCTTCAACTTTTCGATAAAATTTTAAAAGAAAAAACCTTAGGGTCTTTTATTGATAGCCCGATTTTGGAATTTAACAAATTAGATAATAAACTATTTGAATCAATTTTAGAGGTTAAAGGTGGTGTTTTTGAGGGCAATATCATCGTTCCTTCTGAAATTTTGAAAGGGATAGGAGAAGGTAAAATTCTATTTTATGCTATTGATTCAGACACAAATACGGAGCAGTTTGGGTTTTTTAATAATTTTAAATTGAATGGAGATGTAAAAGGTCCGAAAACGGATAATGATCCTCCTCAAATAAACAGTTCATTAGACCAAGAAATGAATTTGAATTTTGACTTTTTTGACGAAAGCGGATTTAATATTTCAGAACTCGACCAAAATCATCAATTAAGTTTAGCAATCGACGATTCATTAGTTATTGATATTAAAAGATATTTTAATTTATCAAGTGGTTATAAAGAAGCCAAATTAGGTTATTTCGTAGGTAATTTATCGAATGGAAAACATAAAGCTAAAATTATTGTTTTTGACAATTATAATAACAAAGCTGAAAAATCGTTTGATTTTAACATAGAAAAGCAGACTTTTGAAGTTAAAAGCTTTATAAATTACCCAAACCCATTTTTTAATTATACAAATTTGGTTTTTACCCATAATAGGAAAGGAGATAATTTGGAAGCAATTTTAAAAGTATTTGATTTAAGTGGGAAATTAATTGGAGAATATGCACAACAATGTTTTGAATGTGACTCTAAAATAGAATTTGGTTTAGATTTTGCTAGTAAGAATGTGTTTAATAATCAATTATTTTTTAAAATAAGTATTCAGTCTCTTTCAGAAAATGTTCAAACGTTTTCTTCGGGTAGGATGTTATTTTGGAAATGACAATAAAAATTTATTACTTTGGGCTTACAAAAGTGGAATTTGAATAATTATCGTGCTATGACATTTTCGTTAATGAGAAAAAGTTTTTTTGGCTTATTTATTATTATTGGAGTTTTTCAGTCCCAATTATATGCCCAAGGATCAATAACAAAGGAATATAGAGTTGTAACTACAGCAGTGCCTTTTTTGTCTATATCACCTGACTCGCGTGCTGCCTCTTTAGGCGATGCCGGAGTGGCTGATACTCCCGACGCAAACTCTATTTTTTGGAATACCGCCAAGCTAGCTTTCGTTGAAAATAAATTTGGAGCCAGTGTTTCTTATGCTCCTTGGCTTCGAGATTTAGTGCAAGATATGGGTCTAATGAACGCTTACGGGTATTATAAGCTTTCAGATAAACAAACACTTACCGCAGGCTTAACTTATTTTAATCAAGGTTTGATTGACTTTAGGACCAATTCTGGGGAAGAGGCTGGTACTTTTCAGTCGAGAGAAATGTCGTTTGTAGCCGGAATAGCCCAAAAGCTCAGTTCAGATTTCTCAATGGGTTTAAATTTAAAATTCATAAATTCTAATCTCGTAGGTAATACGGTTATTAATGGTCAAGCTGGTAAACCTGGAAGAACCGCTGCCGCAGATCTTGGGATTTATTATAAAAAAAATAGACCGAAAGATTTAGACGCAGAATTTAAAAAAACTACCGATATAGCTTATGGAGTAGTTTTACAAAATATTGGTGGTAAAGTGAATTATGGTTTTGGGGAGTATTTTATACCTGCGAATCTTAAAATTGGAACTAAGATTTCGCATAAAACTGATTTTCATAATACGTTTAGTTTTTTAGTAGATTTTAATAAGTTGTTGGTTCCCACTCCTACCAATAATTCTACTCCAGTTTCACAACAAGGAATCTTTTCTTCTATAATTAAATCATTTAATGACGCTCCAAATGGTTTAAGCGAAGAAATAAAAGAAGTAATGGCTTCAGTGGGGTTAGAGTATCGTTATGACGATTTGATTGCTTTTAGAACAGGCTATTTTCATGAATCAAGTGATAAGGGTAGTCGTCAATATATTACTACAGGCTTTGGGGTAAAGCTAAAAGATATTTATAATTTAGATATGGCTTATTTAATACCTACTAAAACTGGGAATCCTTTGGCTAATACATGGAGAATAAGTTTAAATTTTTCAATTCCTTCAAAAAGTCTTAGATCTAGTGAGTTAAAAGAGGAGGAAGAATAAGAAGAACCTTAGTACATAATTAACATTTTTATGCCCGATTTTCGGGCTTTTTGCTTTTTAAAACTACAGTTTAATTTTTTATTTATGAGCTATATTGAGTTAACACTTCAAGTTGAACCTGATTTTTCGGATATTTTAGTAGCCGAATTGGCTGAAATCGGATTTGATTCATTTATTGACACTTCAGACGGAATTCAAGCGTATGTATTAAGTAGTGATTTTAGCGATATTTTGTTAAAACAATTAATGGAGAATTATGCGAATAAAACTGCTATTTCCTATAGTTTAAAAAAAATAGAGAAACAAAATTGGAATAAAGAATGGGAATCTAATTTTACACCTATTTCAGTTGCCGACAAAGTGTATATTCGTGCCACGTTTCATGAACCAGCGGATGAAAGTTATGCTCACGAAATAATAATTACCCCTAAAATGTCTTTTGGGACAGGTCACCACGAAACTACCTCACAAGTATTAGAGTTACAATTGGGGATAGACCACTCCAACAAATCTGTCATGGACGTAGGCACGGGTACTGGTATTTTAGCTATTTTGGCTTCTAAATTAGGAGCAAAGCATATTACTGCATTTGATATTGATGAATGGTCTGTTGAAAATACTTTAGAAAACATTGAATTAAACAATACTCCAAATATCAATGTAGAAAGAGGTACGATAGAAACTCAACATAGTGCCCAATACGATATTGTTTTAGCTAATATAAATCGAAATATTTTGTTAACAGAAATTCCTATTTATGAAAAATTTATGGGAGAAAAAGCACTTTTAATAGTTAGTGGCTTTTATGCCAACGATGTGCAAGAAATTGAATCTAAGGCAGTATCGTGTGGCTTAAAAATAATTAGAAAAATTAATAAGAATAACTGGGCTGCAGTCGTTTTTAGTAAAGCTTAAGTAAAACAGATTTTTTAGATGAGGTTTGCAACTATTTTATTCTTGTTTTTTTTTATTTCGAGACTTTGTCTGGGTCAGAGTTTTGTTTTCTCATCTGAACCTTCCAATTTTATCATCGATATAAACAAACAATTCGAAAAGCAGTTAGGCCCTGGCGTTAAAACTGTGCTTTCAGATTTTACCGCAAATTTTCAAAACACCTTTGATGAAGAATCCAGAAAACATTTTATTGCATTGTTTAGTGCAATGTCAAAAAGAGGGCTTAAACCAATTGATCTTTATAGTTTAATAAGAGCATATCAGAATTTTATACAATCAGGGGATTATAATCAAAATTTCTGCCAGGAATTGAGCAAAAGTTTAGTTAAAACACTAGAACCTCAAAATCCAAAAAGGATAATAGAAACCATCTTGAATTTAGAGGCTTTGTTTAAAGATAAAGTGCTTTATAAATCTAATTTTAATAAGATAAGTTTATTGAACTCAAAATTTGAAATTGGTTATTTCGACAAAAAGCAAGATTACTTTAACCCAGACCTCGTTATAGCTCCAGAAAAAAAAGATGCTGAAGAAGAAGATATAGGTTGGGGGGAACAAAATAATGTGGAAGAATACGACCCATGGAATGATCCAAATTTAGATTTTTCAAAAAAGCAAAATTTAGAACAAGTTAATCTGCCAAGCATAGAAAAGTTATTTTTTGTTTTTAAAGATATAGATCTCGTGATGGTAAGCCCTTCAGATTCGGTGGTGATATCAAAAACTAGTGGGGCGTATGATCTTTTCAATGGAGTTTTTGTGGGTAAAGGGGGAGAAATTGAATGGGTTTTGAATGGTAATAATCTAAATGCTAAGCTCGATTTATTTTCTTTAAAAGTTCAGAATCCTAGACTTTTGGCAGAGCAGGTAATACTGACCTATCAAAATAAATTAAAAAAGCCTATAAAAGGAGTATTAGAGATTAAATTAGAAAAAAGAGCCAAAGGTGTTTTGTCAAGTTATCCTAAGTTTAAATCCTACCACAATGATGCAGAATTGGTGCTGAACATTACTAATTATGACTATTTCGGAGGATTGAGTTTAATTGGTTCAAGGATGTTTTCTGCATCAATTTTTGATCCTTACGCCAAAATTGTTGCTAATAAAGGTTCAAGAAATACTTTTAGTGTACAATCCCGAAATTTTGAAATTACTGATTCTTTAATTTCTTCTGAT
>DAIQBE010000195.1:0-6031 GCA_036781325.1 Leadbetterella sp.
TAAAGTGATTCGAGCCGCTGCTTCTGCCAATGGCAAAAACCCCATCGCTATTATGATTCCATGTCATAGAGTAGTGGGCACCAACGGAAGTCTTACGGGTTATGCAGGCGGACTAGAAAACAAACGTCTTTTATTGGCACTAGAAAATAGAGTAGCAAATGGGGTTCTGGAATTGTTTTAACAACTTTTATTACCTAAAATACTACAATGGTGATTACCTTTGGATAAATTTTAACAATTACTATGAAACCTCTATTGCTTTTATTCTTTTCCCTTTTTTGCTCTCCAATATTTGCACAAGTTGACACCGTTTCTGCAGCTTCTGCTAAAAATTTCATAGGCAAAGAAGTGGTTTTAAAAGGGATATTAAAAGGGATAAAACCGTATTCAGATAGAAACGGAAAAGACATTCTTTTTTTAGATATAGATGACGTTTACCCAAATACAGAAATTGGTATTACGGTATTTCCTGACGCAATGCCTGAAATAAAAATCACAAAAGAAGATATTGGAAGAACAGTGCTTATAACTGGAATAATCCAAGATTACAAGGGCAAACCTAGTCTTCCCATCAGTGAAGGAAAGCAGTTTAGATTTATTAAATAAAAAAAACTGCTGAAAATTAATATCCTCAGCAGTTATTAAGTATTGTATCGAAGACTATAATTCTTTAATCCTAATTTTTTTGAATGCAACACCGTTTCCGTGATCTTGAAGTCCAATTTTACCTTTAGAATATTTACCAAAGCCTTCCCATCCTTTAAATTTACTCACGGCCACCATAGCATCCCATTCAGGCCCTTGAGTTGGATATGTTACAGCAAGCTTGCCATTTTGCCAAACTGTAATTACATTATTTAATTTTTGAATTTTTACTTCGTTCCATTCCCCTGCTGGTTTTGCTACAGAAGCAGAAGGAATCATGTCATATAAAGATCCTGCTTTCCTATTTCCATTTTTTCCTTGCTTTGCATCAGGATGGCCATTATCATCTAATACTTGTATCTCGGGACTCGTTAAGTAGGGAGTATTATACTTTTTATCTTCAAAAACACCATAAAAAATACCGCTATTCCCTTTCTCATCAATTTTCCACTGCATTTCTAAAATAAAGTTTTCATACGATTGGTCTGACACTAAATCGTTTACCTTCCAGTCGCTTTTACCTTTAGTATCAAAAACCAAGGCCCCGTCTTCAATTTTCCATTTTGAAGGTATTGGCTCTCCTGCATGATTATATATATGCCAATTCGTAAAAGTTTTGCCATCAAAAAGGTTTACCCACTTTTTAGATTGTGAAAACCCCTGAAAAGACACCAAAGTGAAAAAAATCAATACCTTAAGTTTCATTTTATTGTTTTTATTTAAATTGAATAATTCACAAATCTAATTACTATTTTAACACAACCAAAGTAAATAATAAGCTAGAAATAATAATTTTAATGGTTTCTTAATGTTGTTTAATTGAATTAATACTTAATTTTAACATGCATTTTAAATGTGAAGAATGGCAGAAATAACCAGAAGAAGCTTTTTTGAGGGTCTTTTTTATGAAAAAGAAACTTCTAGAAGGCTATATATAAATACCAATTTAGGGGAATTTACTCCAAAACTTAATCGATTGCAAGTAGCTCACTTGTTAAGAAGAACTTCGTTTTCTGTTTCAAAAGATTTACTAGACTTATATACTGGAAGAAACGCATCTGAAATAGTAGACATCTTATTTGATCAAGCCGATAAAAATTTAAACCCAACCCCACCGTATTTCAGTGGTGACAGAATAAGAAACCCTGCTAATTTATCAGGAACTCAAAAAAAAGAAGAAGAGTCCAAAGTCAATAAACACAATGGCGACTATAATTATGAGTTAGGAGAATGGTGGGTAAAGCTCATGAGAGCAAATAATAGCGGTATTCTAGAAAAAATGACACTTTTTTGGCATGGGCATTTTGCTTCTCAATTTGCTGTTTGCCCTTCTATTCCTGCTTTGATGATGTATCGTCAAAACGATCTTCTAAGAAAAAACTATGCTGGAAACCTTAGAACTTTGTTAGAAAAACTTACTATAGATGGAGCCATGCTGCGATATCTAAACGGAGCCGAAAACAACAGCGACTCTCCCAATGAAAACTATGCTAGGGAACTTATGGAGTTGTTTTCGATAGGGGTAGGCAATTATTCTGAACAAGATATCCGGGAGGCCGCAAAAATACTAACCGGATGGAAAGTGACCATGTTTACCGACGAAGGAATACCCTATGAAGGCTATTTAAACGCCATAAATTTCGACAAAAATACCAAGCTTTTTATGGGGGAAGTGTTTAATGTAAATTATGAAATTAACCAACAAAATGTTTACGAAAACTCCGTAAAAAAACTTATTAGTGTGCTTCTAAATAAAAAAGCAAAAGAAGCCGCAACCTTTATGAGCCAAAAAATTTACAGATTTTTTGTATATGCTAATCCCGAAAAGACAGATAAAAAAGTAATTGACCAAATGGCTCAATTGCTATTAGATAACAATTTTGACACAAAACCGCTTCTAAAAACTTTATTTAAAAGCCAACATTTTTTTGATGATCTCAATATGGGTGTTCAAATAAAATCTCCTGCCGAAACCCTCATTGGTTTTACTCGGCATTTCGTGTATAACGACCGCTACGTTAGAAACATGATGGCAGTATTAGGTCAAGAACTATTTAATCCTCCCAACGTGGCTGGGTGGAAAGGATATAGAAGTTGGATTTCAACCAAAACATTACCTCAAACCATCTATTTTTTAGTTGATGAAATCCTAATCACATTTAAAAACGACGCTTTGGGAGAATGGATAAAATCAATTTCTGAATTTGATAATCCCAAAAAACTAGTGGAGGGAATAGCTGAACTATTTTTCTCAAGACCACTTAGCCCAGAAAGAGTAATAAAATTTACTAATATCCTCCTTGCTGGAGCCCCAGACTATGAATGGTACGACATTGTGAAAAATAAAGAGCAAGCGGGTCTTAAAGTAAGAGTTTTGCTAAAAGAAATAATTAAATCCCCAGACTATTACCTCTCTTAAAATATGAAAAGACGAAATTTCATAAAACAATCCAGTATGGGCCTTGGGGTGGTGAGTAATCTCAACATCGGAAAAATGAACCTAAGTGCGTTTCAACCAGCAATGGTAGGAAATGAAAACGATAATATTCTGGTTGTTGTTCAACTTTTTGGCGGAAATGATGGAATAAATACCATAACGCCTTACGATTGGGATGTGTATTACAACCTATTTAGACCCAATCTTAACATTCCAAAAAATGTAGTAACGCCCATCAGCCAAACCCTTGGGATGGCCATGCACCCAAATTTGAAATTGGGGGTGAAAGAAGGTATGTTGGGACTTTTTAATGCAGGAAAACTTTCAGTAATTCATGGAGTAGGCTATGAAAACCCAAATTTTTCACATTTTAGATCTACTGATATCTGGCTCAGTGGTTTAGTGCCCCCAACAGATTCTGTACCATTGAGCACTGGCTGGCTAGGCAGATACTTTGATAAATATAAAGATTCCGAAAAGCCAGAAAGCCCTTTTTGCGTTCAAATCGGTCAAAACCCGTCTTTAATGTTCATGGGGGAAACTTCAGAAAAATCAATTGTACTAGAAAATGCAGACGAACTCTATAATCAGGCCAAATCTGTTGAAAGCAATAAAGTTAATGTTAGCGGCTCAACTTATTATTTAAACGAATTTGACTATATCAATCAAGTTGGAATTCAAATAAACAATTATTCTAAAGTAATAAAAAAAGCGTTTGATGCGGGAAAAAATTCAGAAAAATATACGGATAAAACCCTATCTAACCAACTAAAACTAGTGGCTAGACTTATAGATGGTGGCTTAAAAACTAAAGTGTATTTTTTAGAATTACATGGCTTTGACACCCATTCTAATCAAGGGGGCTTAGACGGAATTCATTCCCGCTTATTGGCCGAAATGAGTGAAGCAATAAGCTCATTTCAGTCAGACATAGAGAAGCTTGGTCATTCAAAGCGGGTTTTGGGTATTACCACCTCTGAGTTTGGCCGAAGACCCTATGAAAATGGAAGCATGGGTACAGACCACGGAACTTCTAATGTCATGTTTGCTTTTGGAGATGCCGTAAAAGGCGAAATAATTGGTAGTCATTTTGTGTTTCTTCCTTTTCGTGACCACCAAAATCTAAGATTTAGCACCGACTTTAGAAGTATTTATTTCGAAGTAATGGTTTCTTGGTTTGGACAAAGTTCTGATTTTGCGGCACAAGTACTCGGTTCAAAGTTTGCATATGTTGAAAAAACAGGATTTATAAAAACCACAAAAGAAGATCCCACTTTACCTCCACCGCCTGTAGTACCCCAAAAAAATGCAGATATTAATGCACCTAACAATCCAGAAAATCCAAGGAATATTACGGAGCAAGATGCATTTGTGCTGTACCCAAATCCTATTCCAGGCAACTCCGCATTTTTATCAATGACGCTCTATTTTCCATGTGACGTTAAAATTACGCAAAGCTATGTCAATGGCCAGGTTTTAGGTCAAATACATCAAAAAACATATAGAGCGGGGCTTCATTCTGTTTATTTAGACCTACTCGGAGGCCCTGGTTTGTATGTATTAAAAATTAAAGTAAACAACCGCTTCCATTTTATTAAAGCTTTGAAAATCTAGGATTTTATACCTTTTCTTAAAGAATTTGATAAAATGAAGATAATGGAAAGACTAAAAATAAAGGCTTTAAAAAATGGTTTTATAAGATTTAAAATTAACAATACATTTTAAGAATTTTTAACCTCTTTAATAGTAGTATTCCACTTTAACCATTTATTTTCGTGGATTGTCTTACACACTCCATTTGCAGCTCAATATTTCTATGAAAAAAAGCACATTATTTTTTATCACCATTTGTTCGATTTCTTCTTTTTTATTACTCAACGACCCTTTTACTGAACTTGCAGAAAAATTTAGATTGTATAGCTTTAATTCTTACGAAGAAAAAGTGTACCTCCACCTTGACAGATCCTACTACTCTTCAGGAGAAACCATATGGTATAAAGCTACCTTATCCAATGGCATTACTTTACAGCCGGATACCATAAGTGTGCCTTTGTATGTAGAACTTGTAGACACTCGCAAAGGAATAACGTTGGTTAAACATATTTTAAAACTTGAATCAGGTTTTGGCAATGGTCATTTAATTGTTCCAGATAGCATAAAAGCGGGATCTTACCAAATTAGAGCGTATACCAAATGGATGCGAAATTTTGGAGAAGAACATTTTTTTCTAAAAAATATCTTGATAATCGACCCCTCAGAGGGAGCTATAGAACCAATTTCCGAGAAAAACCAAATAGATTTTCAGTTTTTCCCTGAAGGAGGTCATTTAATTCATGGACTTCCTTCCCGATTAGCCTTTAAAGCCGTGGATGAATCAGGAAAAGGAATTGATATTGAAGGGGTTATACTAAAAAAGTCAGGCGATACCCTCGTAAATTTCTCTTCTAGACATTTCGGTATGGGATTTTGCATGTTTACCCCTGATATTACTGAACAATACGAAGCACATATTTATCACAAAAACATATTATTTAAAAAATTATTGGTCCCAATCATTCAAAAAAGTGGCTATACTATTTTAGTGGACAACCTTTCCAATCAAAAAAATATAAAAGTGTATATCAACAAGTCGAAAGATTTGGCTGTAGAAAAAGTAGGAGTTATAGCCCAAGCGAGAGGGGAAATTTACTATGCCGGCCAAGTTATGATGTCTCAAGATAACATTTTGCTCACTATTCCAAAAGAACAAATGCCTCAAGGAACTGCACAAATCACCCTTTTTAATGAAAAAGGTGAACCCCAAACCGAGCGTTTGGTTTATATGCATTTAAATAAATTGGCCGAAACAAAAATTACTACGAACAAGCCATTTTATGCACCAAAAGAAAAAGTTACTATGGAGATACTTGCCACAAACCCAGATGGAAAACCATTAGAAGGTGAATTTTC
>DAIQBE010000196.1:0-6014 GCA_036781325.1 Leadbetterella sp.
TCCCCAATCCCCAATCCCCAATCCCCAATCCCCAATCCCCAATCCCCATCTTTTATTAACTTTTAGTTTTTCTGTAAAAAGTCTGACCTTTTTTTTAAAAATTGATTTCTTCATTTTATACAATAACGAAACTATAATTAATAAATGGTGGAACAGCTCTCCTCAAACCTTCAAAATATGATTAATCGAAACAGTCTTTACAAAATACCTCTTAGTTATGATAAAAACTACTTCGATTCTGATGCTAATGATGTTTTTTTGAAACTTAAGCCTATTTCATATACAAGTTATTCAAATAACAAGGGAACAAATCTCTGGGGTCTACAACCAATTGAATATGCAATCAAACCAAGTAATTTTAATAAAACAAAAAAAATCGTTGATGAATGTTATGAAACTCCTCCTCATGAGTCTAAATCACTTGAAAAAACAATGAAAAGGAATGATGAAAAAAAAGTCGAAAATATTGGAAATGTCAGTATGAATAACATTTCAAATAATCTCAGTATCAATATTATTTCTAAAGAAAACATATCTAATAATATTAAAACTAAAGAAGAAGCAAATTTATTTTTACACACTAAAACGATAATGCCAACAATATTTACTAATCCAATTATACGAGAAAATTATATTCCAAACTCACAAGTATTAAATATCAATAATGAAGTAACTACTTCAGTACAAAATGATATAATCCCTATTAAGAGTACAAATGATAATGGTACTAATAATCCAATGCAATCATTATTAGAACCAAGAAAAGATGAAAATAATATTAATAAACCTGTTACTAACTCTATTGGTGACTCGTTTAAACAAAAGCTAATTAATTCAAGCAATAATTACTGGCAAATAAGAAGTAAAATCAAAGAAATATTTAACTTTAATGGAAATCAAAATTCTATCAATAACATGCTGAAGCAAACTAATGAAATTTTAAACCAACTGACCAGTAAAATTTGCCTAACGGAATGCATTAAAAAGTATATCTTTATGATCTCAGGAATAATTAAGAGCAAAAATAAGGAATTATTTATTGTTTCAATCGATTGCTTATGTAAAATGATTACCAAAAAGAGTCAAAGCTTTAGAAGTGAAAAAAAAGAAATTTACTGGGTTTTATCATCTATGGTTATTCAAATTTCCAAACAATACCCAATTATCTCCGATTTTTTTATTCAATTTTGTGTTTATATCTGTCCATATTTGATACCTTTAACTTTTAATAAAGCAGATTTTCCAAACGAAAATGATTTCAAGAAGAGGAGCGGGTTTACTAATAATAAAGAGGGAGTATTAGATTTTCTGAATAATATGGAATGCTACAGTTATTTATATTTCAGTTACATTAATCAATTAGAATCTACTAAAAAGCAGCTTTTTCTGAATTCTTTTGTTTCTAACTACAGTGACTCTACTTTAAAAATAGATTATCCTCAAATTACAGTATTTACAGTATTTTATAATATGTTCTGCAATAAATTATCTGGAGAGCATTCTACTATGTTAGGTAATACAAGGACCAGGATTACTACTCACATTGATAACCTTAAAAAGCATGGAATCACAAATAATGCTCTAAGATCAATGATCAACCAATATTTATTCTCTCTAAATGAGAATTACAAACGAGTACAAAATAACAAGAGATCACTATTCGACGAAGATTTCAAATAAACCTTATGACTTAATTAATTAATTGGAACATTATTCATATATTTTAAATTAATTTAATATTAAATATGCTTAAAAAACAAACTAATAAACGAAATGTTAAATAAATTTTAAGGACTTAAAGCCTAACTAATTAAAAGTCAATTTATTTATATTTTATTATAAAATGGAGAGGGAGCACTCGAAGCAAATAAGTAATCCAAATCAGGTTTTTAGAGGATATAATCAACATTATAATGTTCCAACTAAAAAATTCAATAATAACACGTGGAAATCCGATGTTGATGTCAGTGACAATGACAATGATGATATTGAAATAAATAAAAAGTGTGTATTAAGGATAAAAGGGGATTTGGAATATAAAATAGCGAAAGCTAAACTTATATTAAAAAGCCTCTACGAAGCTAAAAAGCAAAATATTTCCCTCAAAGAAAAGCTAACCCAAAAATATGAAGGCTTGAATCTAAAGCAGGAAATCATAGAGAATACGAATGATAAAATAAAACGAATTACAAAATCAAAACAGAAAAAACACATCAAATATTTAAGGTATATTCCCTTAACTAAAATTTATTTCTATTCTCCTAAAAAGATTCATTTTTATTACCATTTGATTGATTTAGTGATAAAATCCCTTAAAAAAAATAGAGGTGAAGACTACAGAATTCAAGTAAACTTCTCAAAAAAGCTAAACAGATATAAATTCTCTAAAATGGAAGACTCATTATTAACAGAGAAAATATCCAGTTCGATAAACGTTAACTGGGTTGAGTTGGCTGATGAAATTCAGAAAAGTCCATTGGAGTGCTTTGTTCGTAACCTAGAGTTACTAAATTTCTATAATTACAAAAAATGGAGTTTATCTGAAGATTCTATTCTGAAGCGTGCCATACTGTATTACGGACCGAAAAATTGGCAGCAAATTTCTTATTGTTTAGAAGGGAGAAATAATTCGCAATGCTTCCACAGATGGATGAAAGGCATAAATCCAAAGATAAAACGCAGCAAATGGTCTTATGATGAAGACTTGACTTTAGGGATTGCCCTTAAAATTTACGGCGACAAGAAATGGTCCAAGATCGGTAATCATATTGAGCAAAGAACGGACATCCAATGCCGCGAAAGGTTTTGTAATATCTTAGACCCGAACTTAACAGAAATCAACTGGTCTAAGGATGAAGATTTAAGGCTGCTAAGTTTATTCGAGACTTACGGTAATAAATGGTCTAAAATTGCTAAGGAACTGGGTAACCGAACAGACAACACTTGTTGGCGAAGATGGAAGTTTCTTACTACTAACTTCCCAAGGAGTAATGAGGCCCAAACTTTCTATAACAATAACCTAAATGGCTTAATGCAATTAGAAGAGGAGTTGTCGGAAGATGAGGAAAATAATAACAATTTAGAAGAGTTTGACAACAATTCAGATGACCTTAGTAAGGAGAAAATGTTTTCTTTCGCACATCATCTAAGCAAAGAAGAAAAAAATGAACACTTAAATTCAAACACTAGTAAAGGTTATTTTTGCAAAAATCCAAGCTATTCTAGTTTTAAAACCTTAAAAAAGCAGAAGAAATCAAATTTGAAGACTACTAGCAAAACTGACGATAAGGTATTTAACATTTATAAATGCAAGATTTCTTATGAAGAGTATCGAGATAACCATTCGCATATTTCGTCTACCACTAATAATAATTTGGGTTTGTTAGGTTTCAAAAGTGGCTTTAAAAAGCAGATATTTTTAATAAGAAAGGTAAAGAATTAGTTAATATATTTTAATTCAAATATTAACATAAATAGTAAATTACTACTTTAAAACAACTTGAAAATTAATTTTAAAGCACAATTTCGTTGGGAATATAGCAGTAATAATTTGTGGTCATTGCCCTTTAAATAATTGATTATATGTCACAAGTTGAATAGTAAGAAATAAGGTTTTATATTATAATTTCCACGTATTTGCCATATTGATAAAGTGGCCGAGTGGTCCAAGGCGGTAGTTTAAGGCACTATTCCGAAAGGGCATGGGTTCGAACCCCATCTTTGTCAAACATTTTCTAGTATTTTTTAAGGTAGTTATATTTGATTATTGTTATAAGTTAATGAATATTATGATGGGCAACATTTTCAAGAATTCATGGAAAATGCTTAGGTTTTTATTCAAATCAGGTGACACTATTGAGGCTGAATTGTCATTTTCATATTATTACCACTCTAATTTGAAAAATAGGAATATACATCTAATTTGCAATGTTTTGATTTATATGCTTTACTCTAATTTAGTATATTTAGCTTTAGGAGCTGGATACTGTAAAGTCTTTATGTTACTAATTAGCGGAGTGTTTAGTCTGATGAATTTTTACGTTGGAGTATCATACTATCTTTTGATTGTATTTGGCTATTATTTTGTTTATTATAAATTTACTTCCTACTGGTTAATTTTGTCTTTTATGCTCATAGGTTATCTAATGCAGCTGGTGTCGCATTCACTATTCCAAAACAGTGGTATATCACCAGGAGTCAATATGTTTGAAATATTTATATCTACTCCAGTTACAGTTATGTTACTGACTCTTCACGAAAATTTTGGTATTGAGGAAGATTTAGTAGGTAAAGTCATTGCTTTAGCCCCTAAATGGAAAGAATAGGATAGTTCCTTGTATTTTCTAATAAACTATAATTTGTCCAAAATTAGACTTGTTGATTACTTAATTATTTTATATTATTTGCTTTAAATATATAAGAATACTAATTTCACTCTTTGTTGCAAAAGTAAGTTTTAAATAAGCTTCTTTTGGTAATAATAGTAAAATACCGAAATTAATTGATTAGAAATAAAATAGCTATTTACTATTTATTCTCTATTCTATGCTTGCATCTAAGCACTGTCTGAGCAGTTTTATTCCTTCTTCTATTTTATCATCATCTAAATATGCAAAGCTAATTCTTATTTGCCTTTCTAAGAATTTAAATCTTTCTCTTTCTTTAGCAGTCACGAATATTATCCCGTAAAAAACTCCAATGCTATTTTCAGATAATAAAGCGTTAAATTTATCAATATTGAAATTATCATTCAAATACAAATAGAAGAAGTATCCACCTAAAGGCTTGGTATAAGTGTATGCTTCAGAACCTTTCAAATGACTATCCATAACCTCGATCCTTCTAGAAAACTCCTTTCTAATCGTATTAATGGATTTACTAAAATATATTATATGTGATATTTGTACTCTAATAGTCCCAATTCGATAAAACTCCTTAGAAACTGGTTGGTAGTATTGATGATTCCCCCACCTGATTGTACCCAACCAAAGTTTTCAATCTTCTTTATAATGTCACTATGAGCCTGAATCCATCCCTTTATTAAAAAGTTTAAATTTCATAGTATATATACAATCCTTAGACCCGGACAAGAAAGCTTATTTAAACTGTTAATTGAGATTATGTATTGGCTTTGATTATTATCAAAATCATCCATTGCCTTAATATTGTTTTCCACAATGTAGTCATTGCAGTAAAAAATAGGGACAGTTCTGCTTTCTTCGTTAATGTAAAACAATTCATAGATATCGTCCGATAATATATAAACAGAGTATTTAATTGCTAAATTGTATATTGCATTACGCTGCAACTTAGAAGTATTAATTCCAGTGGGATTGTGGTAATTGGTAACAAGGTAAAATCCTTTTATGTTATCTTCCATAAACAAACTCTCCAATTCTTCCAAGTCAAAGGTACCATCTCGTCTTCTCTCGATTGTAAATATAGGGTTTTTATTATCTTCGAATATTTTAGTTGCTAAAAAGTATGTTGGTCCTTCGACTACAACACCCTCCCCATTGTTCAGGACGCACCTTATGGCTAGGTCAATACCTTGTGAACAGCCTTGGGAAATAAAAACATTGTTTGTATTTACATTGAAACTAATTTTGCTAGAATACCACCTGCAAAGCTCTTCTCTAAAGGCGTAATCCCCTTTACATTCCCCATAATTAAGAAATCTGTATGTATAATTCTAAGTTATTTATTATTTATACATCTTCAGATCTTTCAAAGGCATGTTTAATGGCGATTTGGATGTCTTCTATGGGTAATATTTTGTTATTAGGTTGACCTATTTTGAAGCTGAATTTTTCTGTTGGGTTGAACATTTAGTTAAATTAAAATTTAATAATTATGATTTTAAATATCTACTGCTCCATTTATTGCCGTTTAAATAAGTTTACCAATAAAGCTAAACTTAAGGGCTAATATTATTGCAAAAATAATTTTTTTTTATTATAAAGGTCTATTTCTTAAAATTTAAAAGTATTTTGAATGCTTCCAATATAAATACT
>DAIQBE010000197.1:0-6001 GCA_036781325.1 Leadbetterella sp.
GCTTTTATTTCAATCGGAATAGTATGGATAATTTCGAGGCCATAGCCCATTAACCCAGCTCTCTTTTTTGGATTATTTGAAATAAGTTTAATTTTAGAAACACCTAGGTTACGAAGTATTTGGGCTCCAACTCCATAATCGCGTTCATCCATTCCAAATCCCAATTCAAGATTTGCCTCAACGGTATCTCTGCCTTGTTCTTGAAGTTTATAAGCTTTTAATTTATTTAATAGCCCAATTCCTCTTCCCTCCTGGTTCATATAGACAATTACACCCTTTCCTTCTTTTTCAACCATTTCCATAGCGGCATGTAATTGTGGACCGCAGTCACATCGGCATGATCCAAAAATATCCCCTGTTACACAAGAAGAATGGACTCTAACCATTATGGCTTCGTTGGCATCCCATGTGCCTTTCACTAATGCCAAATGGAGCTGGTTATTGTTTATTTGCCGGAAAGCCATCATCTCAAAATTTCCCCATTCTGTGGGCATATTTACTCCAATTTCTTTTTTAATTAAGCTTTCTTTTTCTAAACGATAGGCTATCAAGTCTTTTATAGAAATTAATTTTAGATCAAATTTATCGGCAAGTACTCTGCATTCGGGTAAACGAGCCATTGTACCGTCTTCGTTTAAAATTTCAATCAACACACCCGCTGGTTTTAACCCAGCTAGTTTTGCTAAATCAATAGAAGCTTCCGTATGGCCAGCTCTTCTTAATACCCCACCATCAACAGCCATAAGTGGAAAAATATGTCCCGGTCTTCCTAGATCTTCTGGTTTGGTATCTGAGTTTATTAAGGCTTGAATAGTTTTTGATCTATCAGATGCCGAAATTCCAGTTGTGCAGCCTTGCCCTAGTAAATCCACGGAAATAGTAAAAGCGGTTTCATATTCGGCTGTATTTTTACCAACCATCATGTTGAGTTCGAGTTCCTCGCAGCGAGCTTTAGTTAAGGGTGCACACATTAAACCTCTTCCTTCTTTTACCATGAAATTAACCAATTCAGGCGTAATCATTTCAGCTGCACAAACGAAATCACCCTCATTCTCTCTGTCTTCGTCATCGACAACGATAATTACCTTTCCATTTCTAATATCTTTTAAAGCTTCTTCGATTGAATCGAGCCTGATAGGTTGCATTTATTTCTTTTTTTTCTGCAAATGTACATAATATTGATATTATTTGAATTTCAATTTTGCTTTGTTTTTTGAATTAAATGGCACTTTTCTATTTTATCAATGAGCTAAGTGTATGTTTTTATTTAGCCTAAATCCCTCCTTTACAAATTCTTTAATTTTCATTTTAACTTTTGCTTTCTAAAAAGCTGGATAGCTTATTTTTTTGCTTTCATAAATTTTTTAATTTAGTACCAAGTATTCAGTTTTTTTTGATTACAAATAAATATTTATCTAGCCACTTATTTAAGTGCTTTTTTTAAGAAAATCAAAAGAATGCAGTTAAATCATACACTTTTCAATGCAATTTTTCAAAATGGAGGTTATTTGTTTTCAAAGCAAAAAAATGAAAATTAATTATATTAATATCTTGGAAAAAAGAATATTTGCCACAAAAAGTGGTAGTAATTTATACTATTTTTGGGCTTAATTGGAAAATCATTTGATAAATGGGAAGAAGCAGGTTAGATTTTCATAAGAGTTTTTATTTTAAATAATTTAATAGTGCATTGCATTAAAATCAAAAATTACAGAGGGTTTTTTAAGTAAATAAATGCTATATGGCTTTAACTTTAGGATTTAAAAATGATAAAAAGTAAATTTGGTATTTAAAGAATTAATTTTATTTTACTAAAGAATTGTTTATATTATGTCGAAACTTTCAATGGATGAGCTTAATAGGTTATCAATTTCAGATTATAAAAAGGCAAAAAAAAGCAACTTTTGTTTGATTTTAGATGATATTAGAAGCATGTCGAATGTAGGTTCAATTTTTAGAACCGCAGATTGTTTTTTAACATCAAAAATATACTTATGTGGAATAACGGCTCAGCCACCACACAGAGAAATTGAAAAGACGGCTTTAGGCGCCACTGAATCCGTAGAATGGGAATACATAAGCGATGTATATGAATTAATATCTTCTTTAAAAAACGAGGGCTGGCAAATCGTCTCTTTAGAGCAAGTTGAAAATAGTATTTTTCTGGATGAATTTAATCCTGATTTAACAAAGAAATATGCATTTGTTTTGGGAAATGAAGTATTTGGCGTCAAACAGGAAATAATTGATTTTTCAGATTGTGTAATTGAGATACCCCAATTTGGAACTAAACACTCTTTAAATGTAAGTGTTTCTGCAGGTATATTAGTTTGGGATTATTACTCAAAAATCAAAGGGAAAGTTCGAGATAATCCACTATAGTTTAGGTTCAAAAAATACAATCCGTCTAATTTGTTTTTCGAAAAGTTAAATTCAAAAGGATATAACAAATTTGGTACAGTCAATTCTTGAATTATTTGTCCAATCGAATTTATGACTTTCAATTTTAAATTTTTTATTTCTCTATCAGAAGCCAGATAAAATTTATTATCAGTTATTGGATTAGGATATACAGAAATGCCGAAATCTATAGGATTTTTTTTAAAGGACAATAAAGTTGAAATGCCCGATTTACATTCTAAAATCCTACCTAGAGGAGTGGAAAAATTTTTTATTGCAAGGACGGAATAAAATCCATCTTTTGGTGCAATTAAATCTTTTTCAGAAGAATTTGATATTATTTTATTTTCAAAAAACCATTGAAATTTATTCGGATTGTCTAAACTACTTGCTTGCAAAGAAAAAGGCCCACTTTGAATAATATTTGGCGTTTTGGGCACATCTAGGATGAATGTTGAAGGGGTTTCTGATGGTTCAGATGGGCAATCAAAATTACTAAATAGAGTTACTTTAAGCGGAATAGGGGCATTTTGACTAATTTTTATTTGATTAGTAGTTAAACCATTATTCCAAAGTACTCCAAAGTTTTCTGGATTTGGAACATTCAATTCTAGAACTTCACCTGCACAAATATAACCATCACTTTTTAATACTTCAATAACAGGCTTTGCAGGTGGACTTACAAATCTAGGAGTCAAAGTGTTAGAACGAGGTGATAGACAACCTTGTGCAGATCTGAAATTTGCAAAATAAGGACTAGCTTGACTTACGGTTAATTTTTGTCCTATAGCTCCATTATTCCAATTTACGTCATATTTTGATTTTGAGGCCTGTAATTCAAGGTTTTTTCCGACACATGCAGTTAAAGAAATCACAGGACTAATAATGGGTATGTCTTTAGGAAATACATTATTAATAATTAGCCTACTAGATTGAAAAAAATTTCCAAAATTATCTCTAGTTAAAACTGTAATATCTCCCGTATTCGTTTGTAAAGTAGTACTATTAGAATTATTACTCCATGAATAAGTTGTAAACGACTTCTCTAATCTTAAATTTACAGTAGATTGATTAACACAACTGTATAAAATTTCATTAATAAATTTTGGCATTATTGGATTACTATCTGTAAAAAAGCCATTGTTTAATGATAGATTCCATTCTTCGGCTAAAAGAGTTAAGCCTTTTATTGAACTATTGTTTTCAAAATGAGCTCCATCAGGCCTATTGGGTTGAATTTGATCAGTCATAGGACCTGCGAAAATCATTTCTAAAGGATTAATTAACTTAGTTTGGGCATTGATTACCACTGGATAATTTACACCGTACAATCTTGATGCTCTGGCTATCATCCATGGAATTTTTTCTCCCGTATTATTTTTAACTTCCTGAATTATTCTATTAATATTATTAATATAGGTTTGTTCAGGTGTATCAAAATCAAATTCGCCTTGATGCCAAAGAATGGCTCGAATTCCATATAAACTAATTTCATTTTGGAGGGTTCTTCTTAAAGCATGGTAAGGCATAAACTTTTCAAATTTTACGCCTATAATTCTATGAAAAATATCCTGTCCAGATATAGATTGCACCCAATTTGTAGAGGATGTGCCTGATAATGCGGCATTAAAAAATAAAACAGGCACATTTAATTTTTTAACAAGAAGGTCACCTAATTCTCCATAACACCAAGCTGTATAACCGATAGGACCAATATTTAAGGACTTTTCAATTTTCGAGAATTGGTTCATAGGCATTACTTCCGGAAAAAAGTTGAATAGACCTGTGTTGTGATCAAAGTAATTTTGGTCATATCCAATTACTCTATCATCAATTGCTCCATTTGGATTAGCTTTAGCTCCATCTCCTTGAGCATTGGATTGACCGGAAATTACAAAAACCTCACCAATACCTACTCTTAATATATTCGTAGAGGCAGTAATTTCTTCCTCTTTTATAGTTCTTACTTCTAAGGTGTACCAACCTCCTTTCCCTTCTATACTGCCAGTAAAACTCTGCCCATCCACACTATTATCAATTGTGGTCCAATTGGTTAATGTGCCTTGTCCATCTATTCTTGGTACCAACCGTGCTTCAATTCTATCAGCATCTATGGAAAGTGTTCCAGTAATCAAGATATTTCCTGTATTCGAGTTATTTCTCTGAAATACAGATCTTTCAGCTGGAAATCGAAGATTTATTTGTCCTTTTAAATAGGTAATACTGAAAAAAAATACACCAATTAAACTAGTAAAAAAACGTATTTTCCTAATTTCAATAACCATAAATGATTATAATTTTTAATAAATTCAATTCAATAAATTAATTTCATGCCCCTATAAACTGCCTCAAAAAGCGTAAATCATTTTCAAAAAACAATCTCAGGTCATTTATTCCGTATTTCAACATAGTGATCCTTTCAATACCCATGCCAAAAGCGAAACCGGTATATTCTTCTGGATCAATATTAGAATTTATTAATACTTGAGGATCTACCATGCCCGAACCAGCAATTTCCACCCAACCACTATGTTTACAAATATTACAACCCTTTCCATGGCAAATGAAACAAGAGACATCAATTTCTGCACTAGGTTCTGTAAATGGAAAGTAACTAGGCCTCAATCTAATTTTTGTTTCTTTTCCAAACATTTCCTTCGCAAAATGCAATAAAGTATCTTTCAAATCTTTGAAACTTACGTTTTTATCCACATATAATCCTTCGACTTGATGAAATTGGCAATGAGCCCTTGCCGAAATTGCTTCATTCCTGTATACTCTACCTGCCATTATTGATCGAATTGGAGGTTTTTTATATTCCATCAGCCGTATTTGCACATTGGAAGTATGGGTTCGTAACAACAAGTCCTCCTTTTGATTTTTTGCTTTGCTTACAAAAAAAGTATCTTGCATCTCTCTTGCCGGATGATTTTCTGCAAAATTTAATGCTGAAAAATTATACCAATCTGTTTCTATTTCAGGACCATCTTCTGCATTGAATCCCATTCTTGCAAATATCTCTACAATTCTTTTTCTGATTATACTTAGGGGATGTAGACTTCCAACAGCATTTGGCACTTCAGGTAAAGAAATGTCTATTTCTAAATTAGGGTTATTTTTAAATTCTTCCTGATTAGCATTTTCAGATAATTTATTAAATGCTAACTCTAACTTAATTTTAAGCGTATTTAATTCTTGGCCTATTTGTTTTTTTTGCTCACCAGAAACAAGTTTGAATTGATCAAATAAGTTATTCAATATCCCCTTTTTACTTAAAAACTTAAGTCTAAAATTTTCAGCGCTTTCTAGATTTTTTTCCAGAATGTTATCTACTTCTATCGCTATTTTACTAATATTCTCTAACACCTCAAAAAAATTTGTGACCGCAAATATAATATTTTGTTCAATATAATCGGTGCCAATGTACAAGTTTAACTGATATTACTTATACTAAGCAAATACAAAATCTCAAAAGTTTAGAAATAAGTATAAGAAAACACAATTTTACTAAACGTATTTTCACCTATTTAAGCAGGTAGAAGTACGCTATTTTGAAGCTAAAAAATTTAAGAAAAAAACTCATCTTCTTGATGTAGGAAAG
>DAIQBE010000198.1:0-5986 GCA_036781325.1 Leadbetterella sp.
TTAATCAGAGGGTCGCTGTGGTGCGGCATCCCGATTCGAGCCCAGCTTCGAGAGCTTAAATAAAAAAGGAGTTACAGAAATGTTACTCCTTTTCTCTTTTTATATTCAAAATATTTCCTTTCAAAGTTACTTATCTAATTATCATCTAAGCATCAATAAGTGCCATTAAGCTAAAAAGTAAATTTCTCAAATCTGAAATAGAAATTTAATAAACAAGAAATCTTATTGTGGTATTTATTTACATAGAAAAAATAATAGAGCAACCTTGTGTTTATGAAATGCCAACACTAAAATTCTTTACATTTTATATCTGTTTTCCCTCACTTAGCGTTTTGATAAATTTCTTCAAATTCTCTTTGTTTAAATCATCAGGAGCTTGGTCTAAGGCAAGTTTAGCATATTTTAAAGCCTTCTCCACATCCCCCATGGCAGAATATACTCTCATTAAGCCTCCATTGGTAGGCCAGGCTCCGTTGAATTTTTTATGATTATTTTCAAAAATTACTTTGGCTTCTTCTAATTTTTTGGCTGCCAAAAGTTCTCTTCCATATTGATGAATTTCAAAAACAGATCCCAATGCTATGGCTTTTGTGAAAAGAACTTTAGCTTGATCATTTTTACCCATCTTTTCAGAAATTTTACTTTGAATAGACAAGGTTCTGAAATTTTCTACTCCACCTAAATTTGGACTTGTGGCAATTGAAATCCATTGGAAGGCTTGCTCCAAGTTAAGGTTGTTTTGCAAACACCATTCTGAGGCTTGAATCAAACTTGGTGGGTCAAAGCCCAGCTCACCTGTCATTTCACTTTTTACATAATTAAGGATATTAGATTTGCTATCGGTTTCTATGCGAAAAGGAATAGACCAGAATTCCCAATTAAGACTTATTTCTAAGCTTGTACCATCATTTTTTGCGAATGTATAATTTAGTCTTTCTGTACTATTGGGTAGTCCTTTAATTTGTTTGGTTTTTACGCGTAAAACATCAAGACTTTTATCATAAAAATAACTTCCCCACTCCCTGGTATTGGTATTGAAAATCAAGGTGGTTTCATCAGGACCTAAGTCCATAAATAAGGCATATTTTCCAGCTTTTAATTCTTCTCCATTTACTTTGACATTCGTAGAAAAAGAGATGGTAGTGCATTCGTCTGCGCCCGCGCGCCAAGGAGATGGAACATTGGAGCCGAATCCAAGTATTTGGGTTCCAAAATATGCCACATCAGTACCCCAAATTTTCCCTTCGCGACCTTTTACTCCCGGTGAATTATATTTAATTTCAATAGCTGTAATTCCAAGTTTTTGTCCTATGGATGATACAATATTGCTGTTGTTGGGAATACGAAGTGCCTGAGAATAACCCAAATTTGTAAATAGAATGGCGAAGAAATAAGTCTTAAATTTTTTCATAATTGATTTTTAATTAAGTGAAAAGTAATCCTATTTTTAAAGCAAAAGTATGTGATCCGAAAAAGATCAATAGTACTTAATAACTTTAGGCTTGTGGCTTCTAGGTTCAAAAAATATAAAAATTTTAAATCTATTTTTAATTTTAAACTACTGTGGTTTTTAAAGTATTAATTTATAAATGGATAGAAGCTTTTAGCAGAATAGTTTATTTTAGCTTTTTAGAGAATAAATATAAGATTTTTAATTCGTTTTTTTATAAATTATCTGCCCAATTGATTTTTTTAACATATTTTAAAATATTCAATTGGTGCATTTTTAAACATGCAAATTATTCCTTTTAAGAATTACTAGCTTGGTTGCCAAATAACTCTAAAGATTGATTTGAAATTTGGTTTTTAACTTTGTCTTATAAATTAATTATTTTGTTTTATATTTAAATGTTTATTCAACCCTAATAATTCTATCAGAAATATGCCGAAAGCTGTTGCTGTAAGCTCTTTGAGCAAAAATGAAACTCGCGTATCTATTGCAATAGTTGCAGTGATGTTTTTTATCTTTGGTTTTGTTTCTTGGATCAACGCCATTTTGATTCCGTATTTCAAAATAGGTTGTGAACTCACCAATTTTCAAGCCTATTTGGTCACTTTTGCTTTTTACATTTCTTATTTCTTAATCTCGGTTCCTGCCTCATTTTTATTGAAAAAAGTGGGTTTTAAAAAAGGAATTATGTATGGTTTTTGGATCATGTCCATTGGTGCTTTTATCTTTATTCCTGCTGCCTATAGTCGTACGTATGCTGTTTTTTTAATTGGTTTATTTACGCTAGGATCTGGGTTGGCGATTCTTCAAACTGCGGCTAATCCTTACATTACAATTTTAGGACCTAAAGAAAGAGCGGCCCAGCGAATCAGCATCATGGGGATTTGTAATAAGGCAGCAGGAATTTTGGCACCTCTTATTTTTGCAGCCGTAGTGCTTCGTGCCACAGATAGCGATCTTTTTAAGAATCTTGCTACTATGAATGAAGTTGAAAAAGCCCTTGCTTTAGACGAGCTTGTTCAGCGTGTAATTAAACCCTATTTTGTAGTAGGCATAGTACTATTTTTAATTGGTTTAGGCATTCGATTTTCCCCACTTCCAGAAGTTGATACAGACAGGGATAGCGAAGAAGCAATTGAAAGTAAGTCATCCAAAACAAGCATTTTTCAGTTTCCACATTTAATACTTGGGGCAGTGGCAATTTTTACGCATGTAGGTACCCAAGTGATTGCTATTGACACCATTATTGGGTATGCTAGCTCTATGGATATTCAATTATTGGAGGCAAAGGTTTTCCCGTCTTTTACCCTTGCAGCCACAATTTGTGGCTATGTGCTCGGAATTATTTTGATGCCAAAAATCATTTCTCAAGTGAATGCCTTACGGTTTTGTACCTTGCTGGGTTTAGTGCTTACTTTACTTGTCATATTTGCCAAGGGAGAAGTAAATTTTATGGGTTTAAAAGCCGATATTTCTATTTGGTTTTTGGTATTGATGGGATTGGCAAATTCATTGATTTGGGCTGGAATATGGCCTTTGGCTCTCGATGGACTCGGTAAATTCACAAAATTAGGAGCATCTATCTTAATTATGATGTTATGTGGAAATGCTATTATGCCACTCGTTTATGGTCATTTTGCCGATGTTTACGATGTGAGATCGGCCTATTGGGTGCTTTTCCCATGTTACACCTATCTTGCCTTTTATGCTATAAAGGGCCATCAAATTAGATCTTGGAAATTTTAAAAGAATATTATGAATAAACTAAGTAGACGCGATTTTTTTGCACCTGTTGTAGCTGCAAGTTTTGGCTTAACTTTCTTGAACAGGGCCAATGCATCTCCACAACATGTACTTGGAAAGCGAGTGGGGATTATTGGCTTAGACACTTCTCATTCTGTTGCTTTTACCAAGTCATTGCTAAGAGGTGATGCTGCTTTTAAAGGTTATAAGGTGGTTGCGGCTTATCCACAAGGCAGCTTGGATATTGTTTCAAGTACCGAAAGAATTCCTGGGTACATAAAGGAAGTTACAAAAATGGGTGTGGAGATTGTAAATTCTATTGAAGAATTGCTGGGAAAGGTAGATGTTGTATTGCTAGAAACCAACGATGGACGAAGACACTTGGAGCAAGCAAAACAAGTTTTTAAAAGTGGTAAAAGAACATTTATAGATAAGCCTATTGCGGCTTCATTAAAAGATGCGAAAGAAATTTTTAAAGCCGCAGAAAACTATAATGTCCCTACTTTTTCTGCTTCTTCTTTACGCTTTGCTACAGGTATGATGGAAATTAAAAATGGCTCACTGGGCACTGTAAAAGGTGCAGATACCTATAGCCCAATGAAGTTTGAAAAAACACATCCCGATTTGTTTTGGTATGGAATTCATGGCGTAGAAATGTTATTTACCGTATTGGGAACCGGTTGCGAGCGTGTTCAAAGAACCATTGGAGAAGACCAAGAAGTGTTTACGGCTACCTGGAAGGACGGCCGTATTGGCACATTTAGAGGAATAAAAAACGGTAAACAAGACTATGGTGGTACTGCTTTTGGTGATAAAGGTATCAGTCCGCTAGGGCCTTACAATGGCTATGATCCACTTTTAATAGAAATTATTAATTTCTTTGAAACAGGAATTTCTCCAGTAGACAAAAATGAAACTTTAGAAATTTGTGCATTTATGGAAGCTGCCGATTTAAGTAAGAAAAGAGGGGGCAAGCCAGTTAGTCTTAAGGAAGTGGGTTTATAATTGATAAATTATTCTTCCTTCCACCATGGCCATTTGGATATGGATATCCTTGTCAAAAATTATTATATCTGCATCTTTGCCAATTTCTATGGAGCCCTTTCGGTCTTGAATCTTCATTATTCTTGCGGGTGTGAGGCTCGCCATCTTTATAGTATCAATTAAAGGAATTTCTGCTAAAGTTAGCATAGTTCTTACCAAACGGTCAAATGTAGCAACGCTTCCTGCAAATGAGCTTCTGTCGGGCATTTTGGCTACACCGTCTTCTACCAGCACTTCTACCCCGTTTTTTAATCCACCTAAAAGTGATTTCCCTTCTGGCATTGCAGCGGCTCGCATGGCATCTGTGATAAGGGCTGTTCTGTTAGGACCTTTTATTTTGTAAATCAACTTTAAAAGCGGGGCTGGCAAGTGGGCTCCATCCGCAATTATTTCTACGTCCATGTCATCAATAAGATAGCCAGCTTCTACTACTCCTGCATAACGATACGCATTGCGACGAGTAACACCCAACATGGCGGAATAAAAGTGGGTGGCCAAAGTATATCCATTTCTAAATGCCTCTTCTGCCTCTTCGTAGATGGCATCCGTATGGGCAATGGCAGGAAGGATGTTATTTGCAACTAAAAATTTACCGAATTCTATGGCTCCAGGTAGCTCTGGAGCAGCACTCCATCGTTTAATTGTTTGGTAATTCTGAATCAGTTTTTTGTATTCTGCTTCGTCTGGATTGCGGATAAATCGAGGATCTTGAGCACCTTTTTGGTTCATTGCAAAATATGGACCTTCGAGGTGCATTCCTAACATTGAAGCACCTTTTGTGTTTTTCTTATTTGCAGTTTCGAAAGAGTCTAAGGTAGCTACCAAATCCGCTGGTTCGGCAGTTAATGTAGTAGGATACATGGCGGTGGTGCCATATTTCGCATGGGTTTCTGCAATGGTCAAAAACGCTTCTGGTGTGCCATCCATAAAATCGCTACCTCCGCCACCATGCAAATGGATATCTATAAAACCAGGTGAAATGTATTGCCCCTTGGCATCAACTGTTTGGGCTTCCGGAAAGTCAAAATCGCCTTGTTCAATTCCTATAATTTTACCCTCCGAAACAAGCACAGAGGCGTTTTCCAATATTGCACTTGGAGTAATTACTTTGCCATTGAATATTTTAATTTTCGAAAACATGCTTATACTATTATCGCTTTTTCTAAGACACTTTTCGGTAAAAGGCTAGCCGCATTTAGATCTAAAAAGTATTCACAATTGGGGTGTTTCTGTAAAATGCTAGCAGGGTGAATATTACTGATTTCTCCATCGAGGCAGTTTTTTACTGCCTCGGCTTTTCTAGTGTCCGGCACCGAGCAAATGATATGTTTTGTTTTCATAATTTGCTGGATAGACATGCTAATGGCTTGCTTTGGAACAGCCCCCAAGCTTTCAAACCAACCTTCTCCGAATTGCTGTTTTCGGCAAGCAAGGTCTAAGTCAACCACGAGGTAGGGTTCATCTGTTTCAAAGTCGGCTGGGGGGTCATTAAAAGCCAAATGTCCATTTTCCCCAAAGCCCACAAATGCCAAATCAACAGGATGTTTTTCAATTATTTCACCGAGTCTTTTACATTCTTCATTCCCCTCATTTTCCCCGTCGATCAAGACCACGGCTTTAAAACTCGGTTGAACGATATGAATAAATCTATCTAAAAGATATTTTCTGAAGCTTGCAGGGTGTGAGATAGAAAGGCCCAAATACTCATCCAGGTGAAACATGGTAACTTTGTCCCACGCAATATCTTTT
>DAIQBE010000199.1:0-5960 GCA_036781325.1 Leadbetterella sp.
ACTCAGCACTAAGTATTTGATAGGTTTGTCTGTAACTGTTCTGATTTTTTCTATGAGTGCCTTTGCCATCACTGGAGTGGCTTGAGCTTCCATAACCAACACATGGTCGTCTCCAATAATGACCGCACTATTGGGGTCACCTTGGGTGGTGTAAGCGTAAATATTGGGTGCTATTTCAGTAAATGTGATTTGTTTTTCTTCCAAATCTGAAACACTGGCAAACTGTTTTTGCATGATTTCTATATTTTAAAATTTTACTCGTGTAAGTCTTTGCTTTCTTTTAAAAATGGATTAATAATAAATGCTAATGCCACTAATCCTATGGGATAAATTAATCCAACAAAAGGTGACATGGCGGCACCCACTATTATATTTGCTTTTAGAAATTCTGTAACCAATGGTGTAGCCCCACCTATGAGTCCATTGCCAATATTGTGGGTAAAACCCAAGCTGGTATAGCGTACCTTGCTTTCAAAATACTCCATTACAAAAATGCCCATTGGGCCATATACCAAAGCACTGGCAATCATGTTTATAAACGCCATAAAAATAAAAAGTAACGTTGTACTTTGTGGCAAACCGTGTGCGTTGCTCAAAGCCTCAGGATTGCCCAAAGCATTAAATAGGTAAAATGAAATTGGTATAGAAATTAAACCTAAACATATACCCATAAAAATGACTTTTTTCCGTCCTATTTTATCGCTCCAGGCCCCTGCCCATTGAAAAAACGGTGTTCCTAGTAGCATGGCCACAGCCAAAATAGTGAAACTTGTAAACTCATCAACTTTCATTGCTCTTTGTAAAAAATAAAGTGTAACAAATTGTGAGGTCTGCATAATGGTACTCTGGGCAGCATTTCCTCCAAAAATCAACATCAACATTAGCTTTATTTTCTTCCATGAATCCAAAGATTCTCTTACTGGGGACTTAGATAAATTACCTGAGGCCTTCATTTCTAAATACACAGGTGTTTCATCCATTTTTCGCCTTGCGAGGTAGGAAAAAAACACCAAAAAAGCACTGCTCAGAAAAGGCAGTCGCCAACCCCAATTATTAAAGTCCTCAGGGCTCATTACAGATTGAACTGCTATTATAACTACTAAACAGAGCAAAAGACCTATGGGTACAGTAGCTTGTATAAACCCAGTATAATAGCCTCGCTTATCAGCTGGGGCATTTTCGGCAACATATACAATAGCACCAGAATACTCACCACTTAGTGCAAAGCCTTGAGCCAATCTTAACAACAATAATAGGATGGGTGCTGCCCAGCCAATTTGATTAAATGTCGGAATAAGCCCAATGAAAAAAGTAGCTCCACCCATAAGTATTAAGGATAGCAAAAAAGATTTTTTACGTCCTTTTCTGTCGCCCATACTCCCAAAGAAAAGTGAGCCGATTGGCCTTACAAAAAAAGAGGAGCCTACAATAGCCAAAGTCTCCAAAAAAGCGGTATCACTATTGGCAGGGAATAGCTGGCTACTCAACAATTTTGCTAATATTACAGCCAAAAACAAATCGTACCACTCTAATAAAGTCCCTGTTGCAGAGGCTATTATAGCCGTTTTCATTTTATTTTCAAGCACCATAGTTTTTTAGATACAGTTATAAATAATTGATTTTAAGACAGCTTGGGTTTCTTGTTTTTGATCTTCTGAAATATTTTTCAGGGCAAAATCTCTAAATTTCGGAACTTCTTTTTTTAGCATATCAATAGTTTCGTTTCCCTTTTGAGTAATATTGATTTGAGTCATTTTGCCATGAGTTGGGTGGGGAATTCTTTCCAAATACCCATTGGATTCCAATAAATCAATAATTCTTGTTATCGAAGCCTTATCTTTAAAAACTCTTTTGGCAATTTCGGTTTGAGTGATTCCATTGTAGTCAATAATGATGTTTAAAACAAGCCATTGGTCTAACGTTATCTCATATCCTGCATTCTTCAATTGGGTCTGAAAATATTGGCGATACACCTTTATTGCCTTCTCTAGCGTGTAAAAAAATGATTGATTGAGAGCTTCCATATTCAAAGTTAAATATTTAAGTTGATATATCAACATAAATATGAAAATAATTTTATTTTTTTTCATTATTATGGGCTTTATTTGTTATTTTCAATCAATTCCTCAGCATACCTTGATGCACATTTAAAGTCGATAATAAGAAAAGATAAAATTAAATAGGATATGAATAGACTGTGCGTTTAACCATAGGACATTCAGTTAATCATTGGCAGAAGCAACAATTATGATAGAAACCTTATCAAAAAGATTAAAGATCCCTAGGAGAAGAAGGGACAACATGTTGATATTTTATAAGTTTTAGCGGTAAATGAGTTTATTATTTAAAGTAGTTGTAAATCAGTTAATAAAGACTCCAATATTCGCATTAGCCCTTGATAAGGGCTAATACACTCAACATTGAAATTAATTCTTCTCTTATTTCTGATGTGTTTTCATTTTTTTTTAGCGCTCATTCGAATCCAACTGTTGCCCAATCTTTCACTAAATAAATAAAACCCATTGCTATCGATGGATTACAAATTAGCTTTACGATTTGTATCGGAAAATAATTTCAAATACCTGACTTTTAGTTCCGTAATGTTGTAATTAAAAAAGGTAGTTACTTTCTAAATAAATTATACCATACTTAGGTGCTCTTCTAAGGATTCTATACACCTATCTATTACCAAATGATAAAATGGAATCGGGTTATTATTTAGCTGAACTTCTTGTAAAGCATTAAAATACTGTACTCTTGAGGTGGAATCTCCTTTTAAAATTGCCAATGTAAAACCATTTTGCAGTAAAATAAAATTCATTATCAATCGTGAAGTTCTGCCGTTTCCATCCAAAAATGGATGAATGCTTACTAATCTTTCATGCATTTCTGCAGCAAGAAGAACGGGATGTAACATTTTTCTTTGTCTATTATAGTTAAAAAAATAATCTTCCATTAATTTTTCTATTAAAAAAGGCTGTGGTGGCTTATATTCTGAACCCCCTATTCTTACTGGTAAATTTCTATATTTTCCTGCATTTTCAGAATCAACACTCTTCAAAACCAAGCGATGTAAATCCAATAAACTTCTTTTATTAATAGGCTCTTTTTCAGAAATTAAATTATCTAAAAAGTCTATGGCTTCTGAATGATTTATAGCTTCTAAATGCTCCCTCATACTTTTTCCACTAATGGTAACTCCTTCATTTACAACCAAGTGTGTTTCTTTTAAAGAAAGTGTGTTTCCTTCTATTCTATTGCTATCAAAAGTATATTTTAAATTAAAATACTCTTTCATTTTAGCTAATTGAGTAGTATTTAATGGGCGGTTTTCTTGCCACTTTTTTTTCAAAGAGTCTATCTTTTTTAGTTTTGATTTAGTTTCATCATCAATTTCTGGAATTTCAAATACATTTTTGGAAGTTAAATACTCTACTCTTGTCTCTGCCACCAAAAATAACTCACCAATATTTTCTTCATATTTAACTAATTCAACAATTTTATCAATTAAATATTCTTTTTTAATTTCCTGATAAGGGATTTGATAGGCATTTGAAAGTGCTAAGAGGTGGTTATCAGAAGGATTTCTTTTTCCTGATTCATATTTTGAAAGCAAGGCTTGATCAATGCCTGAAATAGCTGAAAGCTCTTGAATTTTAAGCCTAAGTATTTCCCTTTTATTCTTTAATAGCAATGAAACCATTTATTGACATTTATTTACATGACAAAAATAGTCATATTTTTTTGTACAAAAAAAACATTTTCCACTTTTTTAATATTATTTCCTTAAATGGTAACTTTTTATTTTTGAAAAAGCTCTAATTCCTTGATGGGAAAGTGTAGAACCAAACCCAGAATTTTTCCTACCAGTCCACGGCAAAGCAGCACTTACTCGGTCACAACAATTCCAATATCCTGAGCCAGAATCAATTTTAGATAAAATACTTTCAGCTCTATTCTGAGAAGAAGAATAAACGGCGGCTGTTAAACCATAAGTAGTTTCATTCATTAGATCTATAGCTTCTTCGTCACTTTCAACTTTCATTATTCCAATAATAGGCCCAAAGCTCTCTTCTTGCATTACTTTCATGTCGTTTTTTACATTTAATAGCACAGTTGGTTGGAAAAAGTATCCTAAACTGTCGATTTTTTTTCCGCCAATTCTACAAAAAGCTCCATTAGTAAGGGCATCTTGCACCTGCTTTTCTAAAACCTCTAATTGTTCTTTTCTTGTTAATACCGAAATATAAACACCATCCTCTAATGGATTACCTATTTTCCAAGTTTGAACTTCTTTAATAAATTCTTCAACAAATTCCTCATATATTTCCTGATGCACATAAATTCGTTCTACTGAACAACAACTTTGTCCATTATTGTAAAAGGCACCATCTGCTATTCCTAAAGCTGCATCTTTTACATTGGAAACCTCATTGGTGACATAAACGGGATCTTTTCCACCTAATTCTAACTGACATGGAACCAACTTATGAGCTATTTTTTCATAAATATATTTTCCAGTTTTATAAGAGCCTGTAAAATAAAATCCATTAAATGGCATTTCTAATAATGCCTCTCCAATAGCTCCCTTTCCAATGGCAACTTGAAATACCTCTTTTGGCACTCCTGCCAATTTTAGATACTTTTCAATTTCTAATCCAGTTAAAGTGGCATATTCAGAAGGTTTATACATAACAGAATTTCCTGCTAAAAGGGCAGGAATAAAAATATTAAAACCTACATTGTAAGGATAATTCCAAGCTGAAATATTACAAATTACACCCAAAGGTTCATATACAATTTTTTCAATCATTTGGTCTGAAATCGACATGATTTCATCACTTAGGTACTTCTCTGCATTTTGAATTAACCATGCTGCTTTATTGCCAGCACCATTTATTTCATTTCGACTTTGTTGCAAAGGTTTTCCCATTTCAGAAGTAAGTATCAATGATAATTCCTCTATATTTTCTTTGATAAGAGCTACAAATTTCTCTAAAATCAAAGCCCTTTGTGATAATTTCAGATTTGCCCATTTATTTTGATATTCAACCAAAAGCTTAAATTTTTGATCTAAACTTTCCAGATTATCCTCTTTTACTGTAGCTATTATTTGTTCAGTAGCTGGATTAATTATTTCCATTTTTATATATTTTAGATGCTTCTAAGAAAGCATTTTTTATGCTCAAAGAAAAAGGAACTTGATAATTTGTATGAATAAATCTTTCAGGATGCCATTGGACCGCTATCAAAAAAGAATTTATTGATTTATCTTTATATTCTAAAACTTCAATCACTTTATCATCTGACCAAGCTACTGCTTTCAAATCATCAGCAATTTGATCTATCCCTTGATGGTGGGCGGAATTAACCATTCCGCAATCTATTTTTGTAATTTCATAAAATAGACTATCCTTTTCTACTGTTATGGAATGCAAACCATCCATATTTTGCATTTTTCGGTGGTTGTTTTTTCCGTTTTCTTCTAAATCTTGTATTAATGTTCCTCCTAAAGCAATATTTATAAGTTGCATGCCCCTGCAAATACCTAAAATTGGAATTATTAGATTTTGAGCCATTTCAAAAATCTTAATTTCAAATCTATCTCTTTCGTCATTAAATATTGGGGCTAAAGGATAATCTAATCGTGGGTTCTTATAGTATTGAGGGTGAGAATCAACTCCACCACTCAGAATAACCCCGTCACATTTTTCTAAATCTTGATAATTAAATAATTCAAAAGATAAGATAACAATTTCAATATCATTTGATTCAGACAAAATCCAATTGGGATAATTTTGAAAATTTGTTTCAGAATATGTAATGCCAATTTTTATCATAATGCCTCTGCATAGAGAGCTCTAAATTCTTTTTCTGATACTGGTTTTGGATTATTTGGATGAGCAAAATCAGCAAAAGCCAAGGAAGCTAAACTATCTAAATGTTCCTCTTTTACCCCA